>NZ_JBRREH010000084.1:0-22061 GCF_056760175.1 Stenotrophomonas sp. STEN021
CCCCCCCCCCCCCGGCCCCCCCCCCGGGCCCGGGTGTTGGGGGGGGGCCCCGGCGGGCCCCCCCCCCTGGGGGCCGCGCCAGGGGGTGGGTTGGGGTGGGGGCCGTTGCCCTTGCTCCGGCAGTTGTTTCTACCTGCAACCAATCCCCAATCCAGGCCCCTTGCTTCCGGCCCGCAAACCCCCGCCCCGCAGCGCAACAATTCGGCTACCATGCTGAATCCACGCCCTTGATGGCCCTGAGAAAATGTCAAGCCCTGTCAAACCGCTAGCTACCCGTGAACGCCTGTCCGAAGTCCGCTACGAAATCCGTGGTGAACTGGCCCGACGAGCGCGGGAGTTGGAGGCCCAGGGTCGCAAGCTCATCAAGCTCAACATCGGCAACCCCGGCAATTTCGGCTTCCGCGCGCCTGCACACCTGCAGCACGCCATCGCCGATGACATGGGCCGTACCGATCCCTACACCCACCAGCAGGGCCTGCCGGTCGCACGTGAAGCCATCGCCGCCGCCTACGCTCGCCGTGGTGCGCCCGATGCCGTGGCCGACCGCGTGTTCCTGGGCAATGGCGTCTCCGAGCTGATCGACCTGTCACTGCGTGCCCTGCTCAACCCGGGCGACGAAGTGCTGGTCCCCTCGCCGGATTACCCGCTGTGGTCGGCCGCCACCATCCTCAACGACGGTCGACCGGTGTATTACCGCTGCCGTCCGGAGAACGGCTTCCTGCCCGATCCGGTGGAGATGGAAGCGCTGGTGTCCTCGCGCACCCGCGCCATCGTGTTGATCAACCCGAACAACCCAGCCGGCGCCAGCTACCCGCGCGAGCTGCTGGAGAAGATCGTCGCCGTCGCCCGCAAGCACAACCTGTTGCTGCTGGTGGACGAAATCTACGACCAGATCCTGTACGACGGTGCGCAGTTCCAGCCAGTCGCGCCACTGGCCGGTGATCACCCCTGCCTGACCTTCAGCGGCCTGAGCAAGGTGCACCGCGCCTGCGGTTGGCGCGTGGGCTGGATGCTGCTGTCCGGTGCCGGCGAGCAGCTGGGCGAATTCCGCGCCGCGCTCGACCTGCTCAGCGCGCTGCGCCTGTGTGCCAACGTGCCCGGCCAGTACGCGATCGAAGCCGCGGTCAATGGCCCGGACACCATTTCCGAACTGTGCGGCCCCGGCGGCCGCCTGTACGAAACCCGCCGCGCGGTGATCGAGGCCTGTGAGGCCAGCGAACACCTGTCGCTGGTGGTGCCGTCTGGCGCGCTATATGCCTTCCCGGCAGTGATCGGCCCGGCCGCACAGGGCTTCGACGACCACGACTTCGCCCTGCAGCTGATGGAAGAAGAAGGCGTGCTGGTGGTGCCGGGTTCCAGCTTCAACGTGCCCTACCGCAACCACTTCCGTGTCACCCTGCTGCCCGAGGCCAGCGTGATGCGCGAGGTCTTCGGCCGCATCGACAAGCTGCTCAGCCGGCGTGCCGAAGCCGTCACCAAGGTCGTGCAGCTCAAGCCGCGCAGTGCGGTGGGCTGATTGGCCTTGATCAGCGAGACCGCAGCCACCTCCACGTCTTACCTGGCGCTGGGCGACTCCTACACCATCGGTGAAGGCGTGCCGCAGGCCGGCACCTGGCCGTTCCAGCTCGCCGCCGCGCTGCGTGCGCGGGGCATCGTACTGGACGACCCGCAGGTCATCGCCACCACCGGCTGGACTACCGACGAGTTGGCTGCCGCCATCGACGCTGAAGCCCCGCAAGGGCCGTATGCGCTGGTGAGCCTGCTGATCGGGGTCAACAACCAATACCGCGGGCGTCCGCTGGCCGAATACCGCCAGCAGTTCGAACAGCTGTTGCAGCGCGCGATTGCCCTTGCCGGCGAAGACCCGCGGCGGGTGCTGGTGCTGTCCACACCGGACTGGGGCTTCACCCCTTACGCGCAGCAGAACGGCCGCGATGCGGCCCAGGTCGCCCGCGAGATCGATGATTTCAACGCCGCCGCGCACGCCTGCTGCGGCGACTACGGCGTGGCCTTCGTCGACATCACCCCGACCAGCCGCGACCGTGGCGAAACGGTGGAAATGCTGGCCGATGATGGCCTGCATCCTTCGGCCGCCATGTACGGCCGCTGGGCGCAGCTGGCGCTGCCGGTCGCAGCCGAGCTGCTCGGCCCAGCATCGGTCGCTTGAACCGCCCACAACCCACCCCGGCCATGGCCGGCGAACGCGCGCGCGCGATTGCCCTGGCCTTTGCACCACAACGGTTCTGGGGCCATCGCGGCGACTATTACTACGCCCTGCTGAAACTGCGCAGCGATCCGCTTTACCCGGGTGTGCTGGACGCACTGCGCGGCAGCAGCGCACCGCTGCTCGACATGGGCTGCGGGTTGGGCCTGCTGGCCCACGCGCTGCGCCAGGACGGCCAGCGCATGCGCTATGTGGGCGTGGACAGCGATGCCTCCAAGATCCAGCGCGCCACCAGCGCGGCCGACCGGAGCAAGCTGAACGACGCCAGCTTCGCCCCGATTGATCTGCTGGCAGCGCTGCCAGCCCATCAGGGCAGCGTCGCCATTCTCGACGTACTGCAATACCTGCCCGCAGCCGCCCAGCCTGGCCTGCTGCAGCGTGCGGCGGCGATGTTGAACGCCGATGCACGGCTGGTGATCCGCATGACCGTGGCTGACGGCAGCCGCCGCAGTGGCGTCTCACGGGTGGCCGACCGCGCCGCCAACCTGGTTGGCTGGATGCGCTCGCGCCCCCGCGACTACCTGGACGTGGACGCGGTACTGGCCCATTTGCAGCAGGCAGGGCTGACCGTCAGCCTCACCCCGCTGTACGGCAACACCCCATTCAACAACTGGCTGCTGGTCGCCGAACGCGGTTGAACCACGGTCAAGCCGTTTGCACCGATAATGGTGTCATTCCCTGCCGGCCCAACCGGGCTGGCGCAGCAACGAGATTCCCGTGAAGAAGACCTACAGCCTCGCCATCGAAGGCAAGCACCCCGACCGCCTGCTGGAAGCCAGCAAGCACGACATCCGCAAGTACACCAAGCGTGAACGCGGCAAGACACTGCCGGCCGGCGCCGATTCCTGGGGTTTCGACAGCAAGCTGGGCGTGGACGAAGCCTCGGCCAAGCCGGTGGGATATGACGAGCTGTTCCGCGCGATCGACGCGTTGGTCGCCGCTGGCAACACCCAGTTCTACGTTGAAGTGGTAAGCAAGACGGCCAAGCGCAGCCCGCGCCCGGTAGCCGCCGCAGCCCCGGCAGCAGAGACTGATTTCGAAGATTGATCGCACAAGCCCCGTTGCCACAGGCAAACGGGGCTTCGGTAGTGCCGAGCCATGCTCGGCAGAGGCTTTCCCCGCAATGCCGGTGTAGTGCCGAGCCATGCTCGGCAAGGGCATTACCGGGAAAGCGTCATCTGTAGTGCCGAGCCATGCACTACACCGGCATTGCGGGGACAGCCTCTGCCGAGCATGGCTCGGCACTACAGATGACGCTTTCCCGGTAATGCCCTTGCCGAGCATGGCTCGGCACTACCGATGGCACTTTCCCGACAAGGGCCCGGTCAGGACCCGGTTTTTTCCGCCGCAGCAGCACGCGCCCGGTCTTTCTTGCTAGGCCTGCGTCCCTTGATGCCGCCATTGTCGTCAGCGACCACACTGGCCGCCGGTGCTGCCTGCACAGGCTCAAAGCCCTTGATCACTTCGGTCGCGTTCTGCAGCCCATGGCGTTTGCAGATCAGCCGCCAATGCGCCATCGCTGACGAATCGACAAAACTCAGCGCCAGGCCCTTCTCGCCTGCCCGTCCGGTGCGGCCGATACGGTGCAGATAATCGGCTGGCGCACGCGGCAGGTCGTAGTTCACCACCACCGGCAAGCGCGTGATGTCGATACCGCGCGCAGCCAGGTCGGTCGCCACCAACACCCGTACTTCGCCATCCTTGAAATCCTGCAGCATGCGGAAACGACGGCCCTGCGACAGTTCGCCATGCAGCGCCTGCGCGTTGATGTTGGCTTTGCGTAGCTGCGAAGCCAAACGGTCGCCATCACGGATGCTGCCGACAAACACCAATACCTGCCGCCATTGCGAATCTTCCAGCAAGGACAGCAGCAACTCGGCACGCCGGGCGCTATCGACATGGATGACACGCTGCTCGATATCCGGCGCCGACTGCTCGCCGATTTCCAGCCGCTGCGGCTCATGCAGGCCCGCTGCAGCCAAAGCCTGGATGTCGGCCGCAAACGTCGCCGAGAACAAAGCGGTCTGCCGCTTTACCGGCAACTCCGCCAGGATCTGCCGCAGCTCATCGCCGAAGCCCAGCTCCAGCAGGCGGTCGGCCTCATCCAGTACCAGCAGCTGCACCTGTTTCAACGACAAGGCGTTGTGCGCCAGCAGGTCCAACAAGCGCCCCGGCGTCGCCACGACGATGTCGGCACCGCCGCGCAGCGACATCATCTGCGGATTGATCGACACACCGCCGACCGCACAGACCAGGTGCGGGCGACGCGGCAATTCACGGCCCAAGGTGGTGAACACATCGCTCACCTGCAGGGCGAGTTCGCGGGTCGGCACCAGGATCAACTGCGCCAGCACACGCGGCTTGCGCGGCGTTGCCATGAAGAAGCGCTGCAGTGCCGGCAGCACGTAGGCAGCCGTTTTGCCTGAACCGGTAGGCGCAAGCGCGACCACATCACGCCCCTTCAGCAGCAACGGCACGGCCTGCTGCTGGATCGGCGTTGGCGCCAGATAGCCGGCCTGTTGCAAGGCCTGCTGCAGCGCGGGCAGCACATAGGGAGACAGGCCGAGTTGGGAGAAAGGCATGGTGCGGTTCCAGGGCGCCGCGCAATGGCGGGGAGGCGAGTCTACGCTGTTGTCTGCGGCAAGCGGGCGCGCAGGCCGCGGGCCTGCAGCTGCTGCAGCACCGCCTCGATGATGGCCAGGTTGTGCCCGTGGGCGGCACCTTCATGCAGCAGGACGATGGCGCCTGGCGCCAGATCCGGTGCGATCCGTGCGACCACGCCCTCCGGCGTGCAGTTCACACCGTCATAGCCGCGCGCGCTCCAGCCAATCCGCGCCAGCCCATGGCGCTTGAGCGCCGCAGCCACAAATGGGTTGGTCATGCCAACCACCGAGCGATACCAGCGCGGCGGCGACCCGGCGATGGCGCTCAGGGCCTGCTGGCATTGGTCGATTTCACGCGCCATCTGTACCGGACCCAGCGCCCAGTAGTGCGCCTGCGGGTGTGAATGGCTGTGGTTGCCAAGGTCGTGGCCTCGCCGCAGCACCTCGCGCACCAGCTCCGGACGGGCCTGTGCACGCTCGCCAACCATGAAAAAGGTGGCCTTGGCCCCATGCCGCTCGAGCAGGTCCAGCACTGCCAGGGTCTCATCGGACGGGCCATCGTCGATTGTCAGCCACACGTCCTGACCAGGTGCGCGGCTGGTCACCGGCGCGTAGAAGCGGCTGTTGGGGAGGAATACCGGTACAACGAACAGGGCGTGGCTGAGCAGCATCAAGAGCAGGCCCCACAGCCAGCCCAACTGCCACCACAGCAGTGCAACCAGCACTTGTGAGACAAGCAGCCAAGGCAGCCAACGCCAAGGGTGTACGGGAATGCGATACAGGGTTTCCGGGGCAGTCATTCCCCATGATGCCATGCAGCGTAGAATCAGCCGGTCTACGACCACTTATACGAGTTCACGATGTCCCTGGACCCCGCCCTGCGTTCGCGCATTGAATCCATCCTCGGCGCCGACCGCGTCGTCCTGTTCATGAAGGGCCAGCCGACCATGCCGCAATGCGGTTTCTCGGCCAAGGCTGTTGGCGCGCTGCAGGACCTGGGCGTGCAGTTCAACCACGTCAACGTGCTGGCGGACCAGGAAATCCGTGAAGGCATCAAGGCCTACGGCGACTGGCCGACCATTCCGCAGCTGTACGTGGACGGCGAGCTGATCGGCGGCAGCGACATCATCCTGCAGATGGCCAGCAGCGGCGAACTGAGCAGCCTGCTCGGCCTGGCCGCACCGGACCGCACCCCGCCGTCGATCACCGTCACCCCGGCTGCGGTTGAAATGCTCAAGGGCGCACTGGCCGACTCGCCCGGCGCGGCCCTGCAGCTGAGCATCGATGCCAGCTTCCAGCCGAACTTCCAGCTGGCCCCGTTCGATGACAATGCCATCGCGGCGGAATCCAACGGCCTGCGCGTGCAGTTCGATTCCTCCAGCGCGCGTCGCGCCAACGGCATCACCATCGACTGGGTGGACGACATCCGCGGTCAGGGTCTGGCGATCAACAACCCGAACGCGCCCAAGCCGGTGCAGGACCTGGACGTGCGCAGCGCCGACGACCAGCTGCGCGCCGGCACCATCACCGTAGTGGACGTCCGCCCGGCCGATGAGCGCGCCATCGCCGCGATCAATGGCAAGTTCGAAACCTTCGACGGTGACAACCGCGCCAAGCTCGAAGCCCTGCCCAAGGACACCGCATTGGCCTTCCTGTGCCACCGTGGCGGCCGCAGCGCACAGGCTGCCGCGCAGTTCCTGGCACTGGGCTTCACCAATGTGTTCAACATCACCGGCGGCATCGATGCCTGGTCGGAGAACGTGGACAACAGCGTTCCGAAGTACTGATCGGAACACGCTGCAGGAACCCAAAAGCGCCGGCCCAGCCGGCGTTTTTATTTTTTGCGTTGAACAGGCGCGAGAACGGCAACCTTATTGACTGCCTTGTAGGAGCGGCGTCAGCCGCGAAGCTGATAGAACGTCCGATCGCAAAGGTAACGAGCGCTGCAGCAATGTCGGCTTCGCGGCTGATGCCGCTCCCACATGCAAATCAGAAGCATGCAGCCTGTCCCATTTTGTGAGCCCTGCACTGCAGGCGTACCACGATGATAAGTGCGTAGCGGGTAGGCGCATATCCAACAACACCATCAGCAACACACCAGTCGCTCCCGCGCACTCAGCCGGCAAAGCCACCCTCGGCAAGGAAGTGCAGTTCTTCCGCAGTGGGAATCCGACCAAGCACCGCGTTGCGGTGCGGGAAACGACCGAAGCGGCGGATGACATCGCGATGCACTTCTGCGTACTTCAGATATTCCAGATCACCCAGCACCTCGAACATCGCCACCGCGCGCTCCTGGTCCTGCGGATCCTCGGAGTGCTCGAACGGCAGGTAGATGAAAGCCCGCAGTTTGAGCGGCAGTTCGCGGTCCCAACCTTCTTCGATGGTACGGGTAGCGTAATGCCGCGCCAGCCCATCGGTAGCGTAAGAGTGCGCGGTGCCGCGGAAGCAGTTGCGCGGGAACTGGTCCAACAGGATCTGCAGCGCCAACGCGCCCTCGGCATTCTCCAGCCAGTCCTCACAGCCGCGCCGGGCGGCCTGGTAGTGCAGGTCCAGAAAGCGATCCCGGAACTGGACATCAAAGCCCTCGTCGCGCACAAACCAACGCTGCGGACCAGCCGCGCGCCAAAACTCAACTACCGAACTTGCAGTTTCCATTACTGATCCCTGGCTCATCGCCTACCCTCAGACGATGACACTTCCCACCGATGTCGTCGCATCCGGGGACAGGGCCTCAGCTGCTTGGCAGTAGCTTAATGGGCTCCCCCCCACGATGAAATGAGGAAAAGGTGAAAAAACCTACCCGGGATTGAGACGGTATCCGCACAAACCAGCAACTCCATCCCAGGTTTTGAGATAGGGTTCCTATCTTTCGTGACTGTTACGACCCCTGGGGGATACAAAGCATGCGCATAGGAATAGTGGTCGACTCGGCCTGCGACCTGCCCAAGGGCTATCTGCAACAGAACAATATCGTGCTGCTCCCGATCAGCGTACGGATCGGTGACACCGTGCTTCCCGATCACCGCGACGAGGAGTCCACCCTGGCCTTCCTGCAAGGGCCGCTCAGCGAGCGCAGTGCCGAGGCCGAAACCATCCCCTACAGCGCCGAGCAGATCCGCGATCTGTTCCTGAGCCACCTGGTCACCGATTTCGACCAGGTGTTCTGCATGACCATCACCCGCACCCGCAGCCCCATCCACGACAACGCCGTGCAGGCTGGCTACAGCATCCTCAACGAGTACAAGCCGATCCGGCAGGCTGCCGGCTACAACTCACCATTCAGCCTGCGCGTCATCGACACCCAGAATCTGTTCGCCGCACAAGCTGTCAGCGCGGTGGAAGCCGTGCGCCTGCGCGACAGCGGCGCCAGCGTGCCACAGATGCGCGAGCGGCTGGAGCTGGTCGCCAGCAACGTGCACGGCTACATGGTTACCCGCGACCTGTACTACCTGCGTGCCCGCGCCCGCCACAAGGGCGACCGCAGCGTCGGCCTGCTCAGCGCCGCCCTGGGCAGCGCCCTGGACATCAAACCGATCCTGCATGGCTATCGCGGCAATACCGAGCCGGTAGCCAAGATCAAGGGATTCGACAACGCGGTGCAAGCGCTGTTCGACTTCGTCGGCAAGCGCGTAGCACACGGTCTGATGACCCCGGTGGTCTGCGTCAGCTACGGCGGCCCACTGGACGAGTTGCGGGTGCTGCCTGGCTACCGGCAGCTGCGCGACACCTGTGACCAGCACGGCGTGGCGCTGCTGGAAGCGGTGATGAGCCTGACCGGCATGGTCAACGTCGGCAAGGGCGCCGTGACCATTGGCTTCGCCGATGAACCGCATACCTTCGGCAGCTGATCGACCCGCAGCATCTGGACAAAATCACTACATTCGACGCGCTAGTCTGACGCTCTACCAAGGAGGCTCCCATGTCCGTTCTTTACTCCATCTCGCTGCCCGATCCGGCCAAGGCCCGCGGCAACGACCCCCGCCTGTCGTTCACTGCCAGCGGCGCGGACGCCTTCGCCGAGCAGTTGCAGGCTGCCCTGCGCACGCCGGAACTGTTCGAGCGCTGGAAGGCCACCCAGGACGAACCCGACGATGTGGACCCGGGCTTGGGCGCGGTTGACCCGAATGCCACGGTCACCGGCAAGCAATCCGACCTGCGCATCGACCTGGTCGCTACCACCAGCCTGGCCGGCGAGTTGTTCAAGCAGCGCATGCGCATGCTGGCCGGCAACCACTGGGAACTGCGCGATGTACGCTGAGTGTTGAGAACGCAGGTACTGGTGTCCTGGAGCGGCGGCAAAGACGCTGCCTGGGCGCTGCACGAACTCCAGCAACGCGATGACATCGAGGTTGTCGCGCTGTTGAGCACGCTGACCGAAGGCTATGAGCGCTCCTCGATGCAGGGCGTGCGCCGCGAGGTATTGCTGGCCCAGGCGAGCGCGACCGGGCTGCCGCTGCTGGACGCCTGGATACCGCAGGTCTGCGACAACGCCCTGTATCTTCAGCGCATGACAGCGACGCTGGCCCAAGCAAAGCAGCGCTGGCCCGGCGTTGCGACCATCGCCTTCGGTGATCTGCTGTTGGAAGACATCCGCCTATGGCGCGAACAGCAGTATGCAGCGCAGGGCTGGCAGACCCTGTTCCCCTTGTTTGGTCGCGACACCAGCGCGCTGGCTCGGCACATGATTGCGGACGGCCTGCGTGCGCAGCTGTGCTGTGTCGATAGCGAGCGACTGGATGCCAGCTTTGCAGGTCGAATATTTGATCAAGCCCTTGTGGACGAGTTGCCGGCCGGCATCGATGCCTGCGGCGAGAACGGCGAGTTCCACACCTGCGTGAGCGCTGGGCCGATGTTCCACGCGCCATTGAGGCTTGAACAAGGCGACACCGTACTGCGCGAAAACCGCTACGCCTACACGGATTTCGCCCTGGCCTTGTAGGAGCGGCGTGAGCCGCGAAGCCACAACCGCAAGAACAACAGCGCTGCGTGCAATTGCAGCGTCGCCCCCACCTGCATGTTCGGCAGCTTCGCGGCCAAAACAACAGCACTTCATGCAGTCGCAATACCTCCTGCAAATCAGAGTCTGCCAGCTTCGCGGCTTACGCCGCTCCTCCTGCCGGGCCAGCCTTCGTACTGGGCCACAATCAGAAGCCCGCCACCGCATCGTCCCGTACCGACACACGGTTCCTGCCCGCGTGTTTTGCCGCATACAACGCTGCATCGGCATCGTCCAGCAGTTGCACGGTAGGCGCCTTGGCCGAAGACTGCAGGAAAGCCACGCCAACACTGATACTGACCGACCCCTCTGGCAAGGCAAGTGTTTCGACGGCCAGACGCAGGCTCTCGGCAAGGGCGATCGCATCGTCCCGCCCGCAGTCCGGCACGATAACCGCGAACTCCTCGCCGCCGTAGCGTGCCAGGCAATCGCCCGCACGCCGGACATTGGCCTGCAACCGCGCCGCGACGGCCTGCAGACAACGGTCACCGGCCGGGTGGCCGTGAGCATCATTGAATGCCTTGAAGTGATCGATATCGACCAGCAGCAGGCCCAGGCCAGCGCCACTGCGATGTACCCGACTGGCCTCGGTCTGCAGGACAGCATCGAACTGGCGGCGATTGGCCACGCCGGTCAGGCCATCCTGCCTTGCCAGTCGATCCAGCGCCGCCTGTCCCTCAAGCAGGTCGATCTGCAGCAGAGTACTGCGCAGGCTGAAACCAATGGTGGCAACCACGAAGCCGGCGACAGCCAGCGTCCGCGCATGGTCCACCACCAAGGTACCCACCACCAACAGCAACAAAGGCAGGATCATTGGGCCACCCGCCTGCACCAGCCGCGCCAGACGCGGGTTTGGCACCAGGCCCGACGTCGATGCCCGACGCGCGGCCAGCCACACCAGCAGCAGGAATGGCAGGTCGATCAGTGCATCGTTGTATGCCCCAAAGGCATCATCCGAAGTGAAATGGTTGATGTAGCCGGCCACCAGCAGATACGCCAAGGCATATAGCGCCAACGCCCGGAACACGCTGCGCCACTCTGGCGCATCACTGGCAATCCAGCGTACGGTTGCGAAGCTGGCAATGCACAGGTTCTGGATATCGAACATGTAGCGCATGTTGCGCATTGCCTGTTCGTCAACATCGACGCGGTCGGCAAAGAAGCCGGTATGCACGAAGAACAGCACACCCAGCAGCGCCGCCATCGACGCATCAATCAAGCTGATGCTTGTGCGCTCGCGGCGCGCGCGGGCGAGGATGAAAACCAGCGGCACGGCGTAGAGCACGTACAACAACAAACTGGCACGCGGCGTGAGATCGGCCCGCCCCGCCCCCAATGCATCGACCAGGTTGAGCGCCATGCCGCCAGACCACAGCAGCATCGCCAGCGCAATCGCGTACCAACCCAATGCCGCCCGGTCACGCCGGCCCCGCCAAACACAACTGCAGGCAGCAAGCAGCGGCGCCGCGACCAGGAAGACGAAGGAACCAATGCCAGCGGTACCTGAGCCGATGGCAAGGACCAGAGCATGGCAGACGATGAACAGCAGGATCAGCACTACCGGCATGCATTCCCCATCGGACAGGCGCTATGCCCGCACGATAACGCGACGGCCGCTACGACAACGTGACCCAGACCCCGCCACAGGAACCCAACCCGTAGTGCCGAGCCATGCTCGGCAGGGGCCTTACAGGCGAAAAACAAACCCCTCCCCAACCTCCCCTTCGCTGCGCGAAAGGGAGGGAGCAGAGCGTAGAGCCGAGCCATGCTCGGCAAAGGTGCTCCTGTAGTGCCGAGCCATGCTCGCCAAAGGTGCTCCTGTAGTGCCGAGCCAGGCGCGGCAGAAGCTTAACCACCACAGCCCCAGCCGAGCATGGCTCGGCTCTACAGGAAGCCCTCAGCGCATCGCCCTGGCATGATGCGCGATGTGCTCACCGATGAAGCTGCTGATGAAATAGTAGCTATGGTCGTAACCCGGCTGCATGCGCAGCTGCAACGGATGCCCGGCAGCCTCACATGCCGCCTGCAACAACTGCGGGCGCAACTGGTTCGCAAGGAATTCATCAGCATCACCCTGATCAACCAACAACGGCAGCTTTTCCTGCGCACGCGCAACCAGCGCGCTTGCGTCATACGCTTTCCAGACTTCGTGATCATCCCCCAGATAGGCAGCAAACGCCTTCTGCCCCCATGGCACCTGCGACGGCGCCACGATCGGCGAGAACGCCGACACGCTGCGGTACCGCCCAGGGTTCTTCAAGGCGATGGTCAGCGCGCCATGCCCGCCCATTGAATGCCCGCTGATCGCGCGCACGTCGCTGGCCGCGATATTGGCTTCCACCCATGCCGGCAGCTCATCGACGATGTAGTCGTACATCCGGTAATGCCGCGCCCAGGGCTCACGCGTCGCATTGAGGTAGAAACCGGCACCCTTGCCAAGGTCATAGCCTTCGGCATCGGCAACCGCCTCACCGCGCGGACTGGTATCCGGCGCCACCAGGATGATGCCGTGCTCGGCCGCATAGCGCTGCGCGCCGGACTTGGTGATGAAGTTCTGCTCGGTACAGGTCAAGCCACTGAGCCAGTACAACACTGGGCACGGGCCATGTTCGGCCTGCGACGGCAGATAGACGCCCAGCGTCATCTCGCAACCCAACACCTTGGATTCGTGCCGGTAAACGTCCTGCCAGCCGCCGAAGCAGGCGCGGTGTTCGAGTCGTTGCATGGTTCTTGAATTCCTGATGTTGAGTTGCTGGTTGTCTGCGACTGGGGGAGTGCTAGCTTCGCGGCTTACGCCGCTCCTACAAAGCAGCCTCAATAATGGATGACCGAGCGGATCGACTTGCCTTCGTGCATCAGGTCGAAGGCTTCGTTGATCTTGTCCAGTTCCATCGTATGGGTCACGAACGGTGCGAGCTCGATATCGCCGTTCATCGCGTCCTCGACCATGCCCGGCAACTGGCTGCGGCCCTTCACGCCACCGAATGCCGTGCCCAGCCACTTGCGGCCGGTGACCAGCTGGAACGGACGGGTGGAAATTTCCTGCCCGGCACCAGCCACGCCGATGATCACGCTCTGGCCCCAGCCACGGTGCGCGCATTCCAGCGCCGCCCGCATCACATTGGTGTTGCCGATGCATTCAAAACTGTGGTCCACGCCCCAGCCGGTCATCTCGACCACAACCTGCTGGATCGGCTTGTCGTGATCCTTCGGATTGACACAATCGGTGGCACCAAACTGCTTGGCCAACTCGAATTTTGACGGATTGGTATCGATGGCGATGATGCGACCGGCCTTGGCCTGGCGCGCGCCCTGGATAACCGCCAGGCCAATGCCACCGAGACCGAACACTGCAACGCTGTCGCCCTCGGCCACCTTTGCGGTGTTGTGCACGGCGCCAATACCGGTGGTGACGCCACATCCCAACAGGCAGACGTGTTCCGGGTTGGCTTCCGGGTTCACCTTGGCCAGCGACACTTCCGCCACCACGGTGTATTCGGAGAAGGTGGAACAGCCCATGTAGTGGTAGATCGGCTCACCGTTGTACGAGAAGCGGCTGGTCCCATCCGGCATCACGCCCTTGCCCTGGGTAGCGCGCACTGCGGTACACAGATTGGTCTTGCCACTCTTGCAGAACAGGCATTCGCCGCACTCGGCGGTATACAGCGGAATCACGTGATCACCGGCCTTCACCGAAGTGACGCCCTCGCCCACTTCAACCACGATACCGGCACCTTCGTGGCCAAGCACGCACGGGAACAGGCCTTCCGGGTCATCACCGGACAGGGTGAACGCATCGGTATGGCAGACACCGGTATGGGTGATCTTGACCAGCACTTCGCCCGCCTTCGGCGGCGCGACATCGATCTCGACGATCTGCAAGGGCTGGCCCGGACCAAAGGCAACGGCGGCACGTGATTTCATGACTTTCTCCTGCGGGAATGAGCAAGGACGACGCAAGGCGCCGACGGAATTATTTGAGGTAGGAACGGATCAGGCTGGACATCTCGGCAACACGCGCAGCGCGCTGCGCATCGGAGCGCGCCGGCTGGCCGAACTCCTCGCGCAGGTGGGCTTCCATCACCTCGGACATCAGCCCGTTGACCGCGCCACGGATGGCCGCGATCTGCTGCAGCACCGGATTGCAGTCAGCACCAGCCTCCAGGGCGCGCTCCAGCGCATCGCACTGGCCACGGATGCGCTTGACCCGGGCCAGGACCTTCTTTTTCTCTGCGGGGGAGTGCGGCATGGCTGCGCCCGTATCCTGTACTGGGGGATAGTATATTTGTGCGCGCCTGCAATAGCGAATACCGGTGCCGCTCGCGCTTGAACACACCCTCTTCTGAGTCCCCGACAACACCCGGGGGCTGCAACTAGCCGCGGGTCAAACCGCGCAGCAGCAGCTCCAATGCGGCCGTGCACTTGCGCAGGCGCGCGTCGCCATCAGTGCCTTCGGCTATCCAGAATGCGGCCTCGGCCAGACTGCCGTAGATCAGCGATGCCAAGGCCTGCGCGTCCACCTCGGCAACAACGCCCTGGCCAACCAGATCCTCGATCAGCCGCTGCATCGAATCCACACAGTGCCGCTGCGAATCCAGCGTTGCGCCACCCAGCACCGCGCGCGCGTCGCGCAGCACGATGCGTTGGATCTCCGGCTCCAGTGCCATGTCCAGATAGGCCCGGCAACGCTGCCGGAAACCCAGCCAGGGATCGCTTGCGGCATTGCTGATGGCCTGCAGCCGAGCATCTGTCTCTGCATCGATCTGCTCGACCACCGCTGCCAGCAAGCCCCTCTTGTCACCAAAGTGGTGATACAGCGCGCCACGGGTAAGCCCCGCCTGTGCGGTCAGCTCATCCATCGAAGTATCCGCATAGCCGTTCTCGGCAAACACGCGACGAGCGGTTGCCAACAGCGAGGCGCGGGTTGCCTCCATTTCAACGCGGGTGCGACGGACCAAGGCGAGCTCCTTTCATACGATGCGTATGTTTATTTACATTCACGGCGTATGTATGTAGCCTTTTACATACGCCTTGTATGTATTGTTGCGGCCGACCACCACCTTGGCAAGCCGCAACCCTTCGGAGACCTCAATGGCCAACGCCTATCGCGCCCTCTTCGCTGCATCCGGAACCAAGGGCTTCGCTCTTGCTGGTCTGTTGGCCCGGCTGCCACTGCCCATGACCGGCATCGGCATCATCACCCTGCTGGCACAGCTACGCGGCAGCTATGCGCTGGCGGGGGCGGTGTCGGCCACCTTCGTCCTTGTCTATGCACTGGCATCGCCGCAGATCTCGCGGTGGGTGGATGCACACGGCCAGGCCAGGATCTTGCCGCTGGCCTCGGCCGTCAGCGTTGCCGGCATGCTGCTGCTCATCCTTGCCAGCTATTGGCAGGCGCCGGATTGGCTGCTGTTTCCCTGCGCCGCCCTGGCCGGATGCATGCCCAGCATGTCGGCGATGGTCCGGGCGCGCTGGACCGCCCTCTACCGCGGGCAGCCGCAATTGCAGACGGCTTACTCACTGGAAACGGTGTTCGATGAGATCAGTTTCATCGCTGGGCCGCCGCTGTCGGTAGGCCTGTGTGTAGCGCTGTTCCCACAGGCTGGCGTGCTGCTGGCGGCACTGCTGCTGGCCCTGGGCACCTCCGCGCTTGTACTGCAGCGAACAACCCAGCCGCAGCCCGAAACGCACACCACAGGCAGCGCCCTTCAATCCGTGCTGGCAATTGCAGAGGTGCGACTGCTCACTCTGCTGATGGTTGCGATGGGCGTGATCGTTGGAACCATCGACATCACCAGCGTGGCCTTTGCCGAACTGCACGGCCAAGCCTTGGCGGCCAGCATCGTACTGTCGGCCTATGCGGTGGGCTCCTGCGCGGCGGGACTCGCGTTCGGCGCGTTGAAATTCGATACGCCGTTGCATCGTTTGCTGCAGTGGGGCGGCGCCGCGACGGCGCTGACCACACTCCCCTTGCTGCTGGTGACAAGCATTCCCGCGCTCGCAACAAGCGTGCTGCTGGCCGGCGTGTTCTTCGCGCCGACAATGATCATGGTGATGTCGCTGGTCGAGCGCGCCGTGCCGGACCAGCAACTGACCGAAGGCATGACCTGGTTGTTGGCCGGACTGAACATCGGCGTGGCGCTGGGCGCGGCTGCAACCGGGCAACTGGTGGATCTTGCTGGTGCACAGGCCGGTTTCGCCATCAGCGTAGGCGCTGGTACTGCGGTGTTGCTGCTGTCGATCTGGATCAGCCGATCCCTACGACCGTGCCCGCAGCAAACCGCCGACGCTTGCTGACGCCCCCTTGGAACAGACCATGCAAACCCACTCCTCCGCTGCAGGCGCCGTGCCCCATCCATGGCTGGCCGTTCTGGCCGTCGCGCTGGCGACTTTTTCGGTGGTGACTACCGAGATGCTGCCTGTCGGCTTGCTTACACCCATCGCCCGCGACCTTGGCACGTCCACCGGCAACGCCGGATTGCTGATCTCGGCACCGGCCTTGTTGGCTGCGTTGTTCGCACCGTTGGTGGTAATTGCCGCAGGCGGAATCAACCGTCGTTACATCCTCTGTGCACTGTTGGCCCTGCTGGCGGCAGCCAATGCTGCCTCAGCGCTGGCGCCAGACATGCAATGGATGCTGGCTGCCAGATTGCTGGTTGGCGTCTGCATGGGCGGAATCTGGGCAATTGCGGGCGGGCTGGCGATGCGTCTGGTATCGGCACAACGCGTGGGATTGGCCACCTCGATCATCTTCGGCGGGGTCGCCGCCGCCTCCGTGCTCGGCGTTCCGCTGAGTGCTTGGGTCGGCGAGCTGTTCGGTTGGCACAAGGCCTTCGCCAGCATGGCACTACTGAGCACAGCCGTGCTGTTGTTCCAACTCGCAGTGATTCCCTCGCTACCTGTCTCGGCATCGATGCACTTGCGTCACTTCGCCCAACAGCTGCGCAATCGACGCGTGCAGCTTGGGCTGGGCCTGACACTGCTGCTGGTAACTGGCCACTTCGCAGCCTTCACCTTCGTGCGGCCGCTGCTGGAGCTGGTATCTGGCATTGGCAGCGCGTGGATCGGCGGACTATTGCTTGCCTACGGGGTATTCGGCATCGGTGGCAACTTCCTGGTGGGGCTGGTCGCCTCGCGATATGCGACGGCGACGGTCATGGCCATCGCAGCCGGCCTGCTCACCACATCACTCCTGTTTCTCTGTGTCGGCGACACCCCGCTCACCGGAGGCGCGGTGCTACTGCTCTGGGGCTTGGCCTACGGCGGCGTATCGGTCGGGCTGATGACCTGGTTGATACAAGCGGCCCCGCGCGCAATTGAGGCAAACAGTGCGCTTTACGTGGGTGTATTCAATATAGGCATTGCTCTCGGCGCTTGGGGAGGCGGTGTGCTGCTGGAACCGTTTGGTCCGAACAGTACCTTGTGGGTGACGGCTGTTCTCGCAACTGCGGCGTTGCTGCTTTGCAGTGCTGGCTTTGATCGTCGCCGGTACCCTCATATGGGCCACAGGCACTGACCTTGCCCGCACATTGACGCCGTCAACTGACAAGCACCTACGACTGGGCGCAGCTGACCACGCTGCGGCGCGCACGCCCCCCGTCAAGCCCACCCGAAATCGGGTTCCCAGTACGTTGGCAGCATCTTGCCGGTACGCCCTGCTTTGCGCAGCAATGTCGATCGCACTGGCAAACCACGCACCAGCTGGGCGCTGGACGCGTCCCGATATGTGTCGATAAGCTCGCGGAACTGCAGCCACTTGCTGCTCACATTTACCGAAACAGGAACGACTGTGCGGATGTATCCGACAGTCATGAGCCATCAACCGAAACATCGAATGGAAGCGAGCGACATGAAGAGATTGGCTGCCCTGTTGTTGCTACTTCCGGCTTTCGCTCTTGCGCAGGTAGTGCACTCGGCGCCAGCATCATCACAGGCAGTAGATCAGCACAAGCTCGATGACCTCCTCAGCCATGTCGAAGACAACAATGGCGGCATCGGCAACGTCTCCGTCTTCAAGGGCGGCCGCGAAGTCTATGCCAGGAGCTTCGGACAGCAGAACCTGGTTGATGTTGCCCACGATGGGAACAGCAAGTACCAGGTCGCCTCCGTAACCAAGATGGTGACGGCGATCCTGGCATTCAAGCTGATGGAAAACGGGCGCCTGAGTCTGGATGACAGACTGTCGGACTTCTATCCTGATATGCCGTCGTCACAGAAGATAAGCATCAGGAACCTGCTGGCGCATTCAAGTGGGCTGGGAAACTTCGCGATAAAAGATGGTTCGCTTTGGGTGGTTGACCAGCTTGATCAGAGCGAGATCCTGGAGGAGATCAAACGGCAGGGTGTGACATTTGAGCCCGGTGAGCGCGTTGCGTACTCCAACTCCGCGTACTTCCTGTTGAGGATGATCCTCGAAAAAGTGTACGGGCGCGCGTATCACGACATCGTTGCTCAGGAGATTGCAGGGCCACTGGGTCTTGAGAACTTTGTGTCGATAAAGACGCATCCTGTCAACACCTTCAAGTCCTACGCCTTCGCTGGGCAGTGGAGGGAGATCAAGGATGTCGACTACTCCAATGTGATCGGCGTTGGCGACATCGCAAGTACCACGCACGATCTGAACACGCTGATCACCAGCCTCTTTCAGTACAGGATCCTGCGCAGAGACAGCGTGGAGCAGATGACGCCAACTCCGGGCGATGGCTGGGGCATGGGTCTTGCGGAGTTCACGTACGGAGACCGTCGTTTTCTTGGCCACGGTGGAGATGTGCTCGGGTCTCATTCGCGGGTCATCTACAACCCGAAGGATGACCTGGCGATTGCCTACTCGACCAATGGCGAACGCATCCCGACCAATGCTTTTCTGGAAGCCATCGTGGAGACGGTCTATGGGCGTGACGTCACGTTGCCTGCAATAAAGTAGCGGCCGATAGCCCGCGCGGCACTCGCCGCTGCTTTTTGAGAAGGCTTTGCTTACACCTGTCCCGTGCATAGCCCCCCCTAAAAGACCGATCACACCGGGCCCTGAAACGAGATCCGGTTCCCGGCCCTGGCGACATTGAACGTCACTCCCGCCCAGCCAACAAAGTTCGACATCAGCAGCGACGCTCTGAGAGCAGCACGCCTCGCCTGCCACGCAACAGACTGGCAAGTGCGCAACGTCCCTGCGACGACGCAGGCAAGCCACCTCCGGATACGCATCGGCCCAGTCAACCAGACCGGTCCGCTTCCACCTGCTAACCTTGGTGGTCATGGATGCCTTCCCACCCCATGCTTGCTCCGTACTGATCACCTGCCCTTCCATCCGGCAATGCAGGTCGGACAGGCATGGCCCCAGGCGCCGCATTTCCAATGTCTGATTCACCCGGCAAAACCGCGTTGCATTACCGCCTGGATGACTTGCACATCGATGTGGCGAGACAGCGGGTGGTGCGTGACGACGGCCAGGAACTGGACGTCGCCGGGCTCAGCTTCCGCCTGCTGCATTACCTGCTGACCCAAGGCACGCGGGTGGTCGGCTTTGATGCCTTGATCGCCAACATCTGGGCACCGGCGGTCGTCAACGAAGAAACCGTCACCCAGCGGGTGCGGCTGTTGCGCCAGGCCTTGGGAGACGACGGCAGGCAGGCGCGCTACCTACGCTCGGTACGTGGCCAGGGCTACCAGCTGTGCAGCGAGCCCTTTGTCGAGGCGCCTGCAGTGGGCGCGGCTTCGCTGCCGAGCGCCAAGCATCGCTGGATAATCATCCCAGCCACGGTGCTGTTGCTGATTGCCGCCGGTATCCTTTGCTGGCAATGGCCAAGCCGGAGTCCAGTCGCCACCTCGCCACTGCTGCAGCGCGCGGACTACTACGCAGGCATCGGCCAGCGCGACAACAATGAGCGGGCCATCACGCTGTACCGCCAACGCCTGCAGGAAGCCCCGGATGATGTGCAGGCGCAACTTGGCATTGCCCGCGCGCAGGCTGCGCGTGCCTGCCTCTACAACGGCAGCGGTGAGGATACCGAGCAGGCATTGCAGCTGGCACAGACGGTGATTGCACGCCAGCCAGAACTGGCGGCTGCACACGCGGCGCTTGGCTATGCCCACGATTGCCGTGGCGAGGTTGAAGCAGCCTTGGCCGCGTATGAGCGCGCAGTGCAATTGGACCTGGCCGCCGACGCCAGCCGCGCGTCGGCGGCCTATCTGTATGCCCGCCAAGGCCGCTTGAATGATGCGCTGGCTGCAAACCTTGCCGTGCGTGCGCCCGAGCGGGTGCGCTTCTGGGAGCTGCAGGTCGCCTCCAATCTCGATCTGCTGGGCTATACCGCGGCGGCGGAGACACGCTACCGGCGCAGCTTCCAGCTGTATCCGGACAACGTATTCTCCAACATCGCCTGGCCAAGCTTCCTCTACGAGCACGGCCGCTCCGGCGAAGCACAGGCAGCACTGGACGAAGCCTTCGCCCGCCACACCGAACATGCGTCACTGCATCTGCTGGCCACGGAGCTGGCACTGCAGCGCGGTGATCTCATTGCCGCACAAACAGCGGTACAGCGTGCGCGGGCACTACGCCCACAAGGCAGCCTGCCAAGCACCCTGGCCTGGATCGTCGGCGCCGAGCCCAAGCCGACTTCACAGGCGCTGCTGGCGCATTCGGCGGCATTGCAGGCCGGGCTTGCAAAAGGCAGCGACCCCTTCGATGGCGTCGAGGCTGCCATGCTGGCGGACCTGGCGGGCAATCACCAAGCCGCGCTGCAGGCACTGCAGGCGGCAGTGACCGCCGGCTACCGCAACGCCAACTACCTGCAGGTTTCACCGTTGTTTGCCGAACTTCGCAAAGCCCCCGGCTTTGCCCCGCTGCTGCAGGCGATAGCGACAGCCGTGGCCGCCGACCGGACGCGGGTCATCGCTTCCGGTCAGCTGCCAGCCGATGCGCGGACGGTTACGGTAGCGCGCTGAGAACGTAATCCTGCAGCAGCTTCTGGGTTTCCTGGTGCATGCCGCGCTGGTTGAAGCGGGTACGTGTCACCACAACCACCAGTTGCTTCTCCGGCACCACGAACACGGCATTGCCACCATTGCCGGACATCGCCCAGGCATGCACCGGCTTGCCACTGACAGTGAACGGGAAACGCCATATCTGGTAGCCGTAATCGGCATCGAACGGGGTCTGTGCGTGCACCTCGGTCATCGCCCGGGTCCAGCCGGCGGGCAACACCTGATGGCCGTTCCAGCGCCCGCCGTCGAGGATCAACTGACCCAGCTTGGCCAGGTCGCGACTGCGGTACTCGGTGCCGCCACCGCCCATGCCGACACCTTCGGACGAACGATTCCAGACCGACGCCTCGATTCCCAGGGGCCGCTCCAGCACCTCGGCGGCGAAGCGCTGCAAGGGCATGCCGCTGGCCCGCTCGACGATGGCACCGAGCATGAAGGAGTTGGCCGTGCAGTAGGCGAAGGCGCGCCCATAGGGACTGTCTGCCGGGCGCTTGCTCCAGGATGCATAGCCGCGCTCTGGCAGGTCGAGGGTGAAGCCGGTCCAGTCGGCGCTGACATACATGCGCTCCTCATGCCCGGCCGAGTACTCATTGTTGTCGTCGCACTCCCACTGCGCGCTCATCGTCAGCAGGTCCTCGACCGTGATCGCGTTCTTGAACGCGCCCGGGTGTGCCGGTGACCGCTCCGGAAAGAAGCCCAGCACCGGCGCCTTGACCCCGCTGATCAGGCCACGGTCGATAGCCGCGCCCACCAGCATTGCGGTCACGCTCTTGGTCAGCGAGCGTGTGTTGTGCAGGCTGCTGCGATCTGCGCCGTTGAAGTAGGCCTCATGTACCAGCGCGCCCCGGTGCACCACCAGGACGCTGGTGGTATCCGGCGCCTGGCCGCTGTTGATGGCAGCGTCCAGTGCACTGAAACGGGAGGCATCCAGGCCGTGGGTGGCGGGGGCAGCGAGCGTCCAGTCATCGTTGGCAGGCAGCGGCACGGCGGTGAGAGAAGCCGTGCTAAGCAGCAGGGCGGCATAAAGAGGAAGGCGGATCAGCAGTGACATCAAAGTGCTCCGTGAGTGGAGCACCCAGTCGAACATTGCCCCGGATGAAGCGCCTGATACTTCCATGAAGATTTATGAAGTCTTTCGCGATCAACAACTTGGCGAAACCGAAGATGCAGCAGATCGCTGAATTTGTGGGAGCGGCGTAAGCCGCGAAGCAAGCAGCGTTCAGATGGCGTGGAGCAGTTGTTCGAGCCCCGTCGGCTT
>NZ_JBRREH010000085.1:0-22006 GCF_056760175.1 Stenotrophomonas sp. STEN021
TCATACTGTTTTATTTTGTGGCCGCGCTGACTCCGGGTAAGCGGACGGTGCTCGAACAACTGCTCCACGCCATCTGAACGCTGCTTGCTTCGCGGCTTACGCCGCTCCCACAAAAAGTCCGAAAACCGGGGTCAGCGCAGGGCTTCAAAGAAACCCCACCCTGACCCCGGCTTTGCCCCTCGACTACAGTGTGGAACGGTCAGTGATGAACACCGGCAGCGGCACATCCAGCACGTCGGTACTCAGCCCTCGCCCGGCCAGGAAGCCGGCGATGTTGTCGGCGATGGCGGGATTGCCCAACCACATTTCGTTGTCATGGCTGGCGCCGCGCACCAGCAGTTCCTTGCCCTTGCTGAAACCAGGCAGCAGCGCCTGGGCATTGGCATGCGGGGTGCGGCCATCCAGCGTGCCGCTGATGAACAGCACCGGCACGTCGCTGCGCAGCGGCGCACGGAAGGCCTCGCCCAGATCCAGCATGCCCTGGCCATCAGCAACATCCGGGAACGGGAAGTTCAAGGCATCGCCGAGCAGGCTTTGGCGTGCCTGTGCTGCGGCCAGCGCGCGCCGTTGCGGGCTCTGCCCGGAGGCCACATCCATCGCAGTGGGCATGGCACGCCAGCCGCCCAGACCCTCACGCACCATCAAGGCGATGCCACCGAGCAGGTCGTAGTTGCCGGCTTCGGCCTCACGCAGTGCCAGCGGCAACATACGCTGGGTCGAGCGGCGGCCCAAGGCAATCGCTATCGCCATCTGTGCATCGAACTCGCCGATGGTCACCTTGCGCCCGTCATGCATCGGGCTGCGGCCCTGCCCCGGCTGTTGCCGCAGCTTGGCCAGCACACGCTGTGCCGATCCCTGCAGATCCTCGAAGCCGTCCTTCCTGGCGATGACCGCCAGGTCAGCCAACAATGCATCGCCAGCCAGCGGCAGCTTGAGCGTGTCGTCCGGGCCTTCGCTGCCCATCAGCACCACGCGCTCCAGGCTGTCCGGGTGGCGGCGCACGGTGGCCAGCGCCAGATGCGTGCCGTAGCTCATGCCCCACAGGCTCAATTTGGGCAGCGCCATCGCCTTGCGCAGGTACTCGATATCGTCGGCACTCTCGGCGGTGGTGTAGGCACCCATATCAACCCCGGCGTCCTTCCAGAACGCAAGGCAGCTGGCCAGTGCGGCCTTTATTCCGACCAGCGCCACGTCACGCTGCAGCGGCTTGGCATCGTCAAACTTCTGCTCATGTGGGCACTCGGGCGGCATCTCGGAGAAGTCGGTGCCGCGTTGATCGAGCAGCAGCACGTCGGTCTCGCGGCGGACCCGGTCGAACACCGGCCAGCGCGGCCCCAGCGCTGTCCCAAAGCCTGAACCGCCGGGGCCACCTGCCAGATAGACCACCGGGGCATTGCGGCCATCGCCGCCGGTCGCCGGCAAGCGTACGACCCGCAGGCGGATACGCGGCCCATTCGGCTCGCTGTGGCGACGCGGGACTTCGAGGAAGGCTTCTTCGCTGGCGATGGTGCCGTTGGCCTTGGTCTGCATCGCATAGGGTGCGAACACCAACGGCGCAACCGAATCCTTGGCCAGCACCGGCGAGGCGCAGGCCAGTGCCAGACACAGCGCCAACAAACGAGCGCTACGCCCCAGCCTCCCCTTGCCGGTCACACGCACTCCGCCAGCCCGCTGTTGATGCGCAGCGGCAAGCGATGCGTTTGAAAGAGTCGCCGAGGACTGCAGGCAAGGACGGCAAGCACAGGAAGCAGACAGAGAGTGGTGGGACATGGCGGGCTCCGACTAGGTGACAAGGTGGATGTGGCCGTGGCCTCGGCAGCCTGGAGAAACCTCCCGTTGCCCTCGCCACGGAGCCAGCATCCCTCCCTCAACGGCGCTTGCGGGTCGCGCGTCCGCCGAACAGCTCCAACTCACCGCCCAGCGTCTCCACGCAGCCGATACGATAGGCCCATGCCGATCCTACGAATCCTGAGCGTACTGGCCGTGCTGGTCTTCGCGGTCGCCGCGTGGCTGGCCGTGCTGCTGCGCGACGTCAACAGCGTGCAAGTACTGAGTGGCGAGATGGCGCCCGCCAGCGTGAGCGCGACGGGCGACCTGCCGACCTCGCCGCCACCGGACAGCCACTGGCAGCCGATTGATCAACAAACGCTGGCCAGCTGGCGCGGTCCGTACTGGCTGCGCTGGCAATCGCCTGCATCCACGCAGGCCGACGATGGCGGCCGCGCCCTGCGGCTGTCGTTGCGCGGCGCCAGCCAGCTCTACTGGAACGGCCAGCCGCTGCTGGGCAATGGCGTCGTCGGCACCAGCGCCGAGCAGGAGCAGCCCGGCCAGGTCGACATCACCCGCGTACTGCCGCCCTCCTCGTCCACTGGCAGCGATGAATTGCTGGTGCTTGCGTCCAGCCACCATCAGCAGTTCGGGCTGTACAGCGCGGATGCCCTGGTCGCGGTAGCGCCGGCTGCGGTGTTGTACCAGCGCATCGTCCTGCCCTGGCTGATCGCGGCTCTGGCCACTGGTGCGCTTGCCGCAGCCTGCCTGTACTTCCTCGCCCTGCAGCGCGGCCGGCCGCAGATGCCGGGCGGGCGACTGCTGCTCGCCTTGTGTGCGGTTGGGATTGCACTGCCGATCATCGAAGGCTGGCGCCCGTTGCTCGGCTATCTCTATCCATGGCACGGCCTGCGCCTGTATGCGCTGCTGGCGTTGCATGTGGCAGCAGCCATGCTGCTGCCTGCGTATCTAGCGCGACGCTACGGCGTTGCCGTTCCCAAGGGCCTGGGCATCGCCTACGCGGCCGCACTGGTGATGACTGCCTTGCTGCTGCCCAGCTTCGATATCCGCTCGGCAGTAGCACTGCTGCTGAGTCTGCTGGCCTCGTCTGCGCTGCTGCTGCGGGCCCATGGTGAGCGCGAAGAGCGCTGGCCGATCCTGGCCTTGCTGGTCGCCGGCGTGCTGGCCTTGCTGTTCGCACCCGGCGCCTTCCTCGATGGCCCCTACTTCCTGCTGCTCGCCGTGCTGATGGGCTTCCTGCTGCTCTGCCATGCAGCCCAGGTACGAGCTCTTGATCTGCACAACGCACGCCTGCGCGAAGAGCGCGCAAGCCTGTCACTGCAGTTGCTGCAACGTGGCATCCAGCCGCACTGGTTGATGAACACCCTCACCTGCCTGCAGGAGCTGATCGAACAGGCCCCCACAAAGGCAAGCCGCCTGGTCGAATCGCTGGCCGAGCAGTTCGACCGCCTGCGCGAAAGCAGCAGCCGCCAGAGCGTTCCGCTCAGCGAAGAACTGGCCCTGTGTCGCAACCACCTGGATATCGTCGGCCAAGCCCTGGATCAGACCATGGTGCTGGAAGTCGACGCCAACGACCTGCAGCTGTCGCTGCCGCCCGGCGTGCTGCATGCACAGGTCGAGAATGCCTTGACCCATGCCGGTGCGGTGGCCTGCGCACAGCGCCCGTTCCGCCTGCGCGTGCAGCGCGAGGACCAGCATTGGGTCCTTGAGCTGCGTAGCGCACGCGGCTCCGCACCACACCGTGGCCAAGGCACCGGCACCCGCTACATCGAGGCCAGTCTGGCCGCCTCCCACCCCAACCGCTGGCACTACAGCCAAGGCGCCGATGGCGCCGACTGGTGCAGCCGGATCGAACTCACATGCGCATATTGATCGTCGAAGATGAGCCGCTGGTCCGCCAGCGCCTGCTGCGCCTGTGCGCCGAACTTGCGGGTGCCCGCGCCCGATTCGATGCAGTTGCCGACCTCGATGCAGCTGGCGACCGGCTGCAGCGCAGCGTCTACGACGGCCTGCTGCTGGACCTCAACCTCGGCGGCGAAGATGGCTTTGACCTGCTGCGCAGCGCGGTAGCAGGCCGCTACCACTGCGTGGTCGTATCCGCCCATCGCGAACGCGCCCTGCAGGCCTTCGAGCACGGCGTGCTCGACTTTGTACCCAAGCCATTCTCGCGTGAACGGTTGGGGCAGGCATTGGAGCGCCTGCTGGATGTAGGCCGCTACAGCTCAGGCCGCGCACGCTATCTCGGCATCTGGCGCGCGCAGGGAACGGCGCTGGTCGAACTGGCCGATGTGCAGTGGATCCGTGCCGATGGTGACTACAGCGAGCTGCGCATGCGCGATGGCCGCAGCGAACTGCATGACAAATCACTGGCAGGACTCAGCGCGGTGCTGCCGCCGGACTTCATCCGCTGCCACCGCTCCTACCTGGTCAACCTGCGTCACATCAGCACCCTGCATTCGGGAACTGGCAGCCGTTACTGGCTGGTCCTCAACGGTGGCGCGGAATTGCCGGTCGGGCGTGCCCATGTTGCCGGCCTGCGGCAGGCGCTTGCACTTGAATGAACCCGCCGACGCATGCAAGTGAGCGCATTCCGCAGAAGATCCGAGGCCGCGCGTCTGGCGATGGAATCCGCGCCGCCTGCTCAAGGGCGCTTGGCCGTTGAACGCGCTTTGCTCAGTGCATCTTCAAAACTTTGCTTGTGCTCGTCCACCAGCCTGGCAAGCAGGCCCGGGTCCACAAATGCATCCTCATCGCCAGCCGCACGTCGTTCCTGCCGTTCAAGAATGCCGGTGGTATCGGGGTGGCCACTCAGGACGATGTCCGCATGCATCGCGCCAAGTTTGGCGAATGTCGCGCGGAAGTCCTCGACGATACCGGGATAGCTGCGATTGCCGATCAAGGTATTGCCAGCAACCGTGATGCTGCACAGGAAAAACAACTCGCGCGGCGTGCCGCGATCATTCACGGTCATGCTCCAACTGGTGCAACCGGCGGTGTGCCCGGGGGTGAGGTGCGCGGTCAGTTCAACATCACCCAACTGGACCTTCTGCCCATCTCCGATGATCTCGTCCACCTTGATCGGATCGAAGGGCTGGATGCCGTAATTGTTATCCCCCTGGTTCCTGCCGTTCTCCAGAGCCCAACGATCCCCCGCACTGGCCACGTAGCGCGCACCGGTGTCGCGCTTGAGTGCCGCCATCGCGCCAACATGATCGGCATGGGCGTGACTGCTGAGCAGCAGCCGCACATCCTGCAGGGGGACGCCAATGCTTTCGATGTTGCGTTCAATCTGCTCGGCATTGGCAGCGAACGGCGCATCGAGCAGCATCGCCCCCTGCTCCGACACGATCAGATACGCCGCAAGTCCCTCGGTGCCTACGTAATAGACGTTGTCTACGATATGAAACGGCTTGATCGGCACCGACCAGTCCGCGGGCGGGCCAGCCAATACGGACGCTGCGGTTGCTCCGGAAACCAGCAATACCGCCGCCCGCAAACCCCAACGAATTCCCTGCTTCTGCATCACCTGTGCACCTTGCCTGATAAGTGCAGGAACTGTGCGCTGCGCGGGCATACGCGACAAACGCATAGAACTGGGCAGAGGCATGAGTTTTTCCTGGGTCTTGGCGTTGGACTCGGCACGAAACGTGCCAAGCACCTCGCTAACCGGCAATGGACGGCCGCCGTTCGCAGCGCACTGTAATTGCGATTTTCCGGCGCATGATTTTTACGGCCTATTCATCGCCCCGTATCACCATGGGCTTGCAAGCAGCAGTATCTTCGCGTCCATCCGTCCCGAGAAGCCACAATGATCCGTCGATCCTTGTCCCTGCTGCTTCCGCCACTGCTTGCCGTCGCAACGCTGTCCGCCTGCGATTCGGCCAATACGCCCAATGCGGTCGCCGACAACGCAGCGCCAGCAGATCCCAGCGAACTCCCCCTGTTCGAAACCTTCGGCGACCTGCATCGCGACATCGGCAGCAAGGTGCCGTTGGCGCAGCGCTACTTCGACCAAGGCCTGCGTCTGGCCTATGGCTTCAACCATGAGGCGGCTGGACGCGCGTTTGCCGAAGCCGCGCGCTTGGACCCGGCATGTGCCATGTGTGTATGGGGTCAGGCATTGGTGCTGGGGCCAAACATCAACCTGCCGATGGAGCCGGCCGCCGCCAAAGACGCGACCGCATTGGCAGCCCGTGCAGCCAGCTTGGCAACCAGCGCGCGGCCGGTAGATCAGGCCTTGATCCAGGCGCTGCACGAGCGCTACACCGATCCGGCTCCAGAAGACCGCAAGCAGCTGGATCGCAACTACGCCGATGCGATGGCTGCGGTGGTCGCGAAGTTCCCTGAAGACGATGATGCCGCCACGATGTACGCGGAGGCCTTGATGGATCTCTCGCCGTGGGCCTACTGGCAGGATGGCAAGCCCGCCGAGTTCACGCAGACATTGGTCGGCCAACTGGAGCGCGTGCTGGCACGCAACCCGCGCCACATCGGCGCGATGCACTATTACATCCACGCCATGGAATCCTCGCCCGAGCCCAAGCGTGCCGAGCCCTACGCCGACGCCTTGGCTGCACTGGCGCCCGGATCCGGTCATCTGGTGCACATGCCCGCGCATATCTACATCCGCACGGGCCGCTACCACGACGCGACCATGACCAACCTGGCCGCAACCACCGCCGACAAGGACTTCCTTGCCGTCTGCCGCGGCAGCAATGGCGTCTATCCATTGGGCTATGTGCCGCACAACTGGCACTTCGCCACGATGACCACGGGACTGACCGGCTCGCGCACGCTGGCCATGCAGGCTGCCAAACAGACCGCGGACCACGCTGATCGCATGGCCATGGGCGAGGCGCCGATGCAGTTCATGCAGCAATTCGTGGTGACGCCGCTGCTTACCCAGGTCCGCTTCGGCGATTGGGACGCCATCCTCGCCGACTCCAGTGCTGCACCCGAACTGCCCTATCCCGCTGCGATCCGCCACTTCGCCCGCGGCATGGCACATGCCCGCAAGGGCGCACTGGACCAGGCCACACGCGAGGCCCAGGCCCTGCATGCCATCGCCACCGATACCGCAATGGCGCAGGTCAGTTTCTTCGACATCAACCATGCCGACAGCGTGCTGCGCGTGGCCGACATGTTGCTGCGTGGCGAGCTGCTACACGCGCAAGGGAAACACAGCGAAGCAATCAGCGCATTGCGTGAGGCCGCCGTCGCCGAAGACGACCTCGCCTACAACGAGCCCGCCGACTGGCCGCTGCCGGTACGACCCTATCTTGGCGCTGCATTGCTGGAGACAGGTGATGCCGAAGCCGCCATCGAAGCCTTCAATCAGGATCTGAAGACCTATCCTTCTAATGGCTGGTCGCTGTATGGCTTGGCGCAGGCGCAGCAAGCCCTGGGCCAGACCGATGCCGCTACCGCGACCAAACGCCAACAAGCAGCAGCCTGGCAGTGGGCCGATGCTCCGTTGACCGCTGCGCGCTACTGAGCAGGTTTCATGCAACACCGCAGGTGGTTCCGCGCGCGCTCATCGCCGGAACCACCCAACACATGCTCAGCCGCGCGCCGGGATCAAGGCATCATCCAGCGCCGAGGCGCGCTGCCAGGCCTCGCGACTGCGCAGGCGCTGCGCATACGCAGCAAACGCATCACGCGCAGGCATGCTCTTGAACATCTGCCCCCACAGGATCTGGCTGCCGACATAGACATCGGCCGCACTGAAGCGCTCGCCAAGCAGCCACGGCGACGCCGATGCGGCGACCTGTTCCAGGGTATCAATGGTCTGTTCGAAGCTGCCGTAGCCTACGGTGCCGGCTTTCTCGAGCGGCGCCAGCAGGCCCAAGGCCTTGGCGCTGACCGCTGCTTCCACCGGTCCAGCGGCAAAAAACAGCCAGCGCAGGTAGCTGCCACGCAGTGGATCATCCAGCGCCGGTGCCAGCCCTGCCGCAGGGAAGGCATCGGCCAGATAAGCGCAGATCGCGGCGGCCTCGCTCACCACCACCCCACGATGGACGATGGTCGGCACCTTGCCCATGGGATTGATGGCCAGGAATGCCGGCCCCTTCATGCTCTGGCCGTACTCCAGCACTTCGGTGCGATACGGCTGGCCCAACTCCTCCAGCATCCAGCGGACGATGCGCCCGCGCGACATCGGGTTGGTATAGAAGACGATTTCTTCTGCCGTGCTGCCCATGCGCCTGCCTCCAGAGGGTGAGGCGGCAGTCTAGCAATACGCGAGCACTACCATTCCCGCGCAGGCGCGGTTTCAAGCGACCGGTGTCGGGCCATCGCTGTTTTGCGCTCATCCCCAAGCAGGCGGGATTGACCGCAAAACAGCGATGGCAACCACGACAGGGCAAGCGTCCACGGCGCCTCGATCACATTCCGTCAGTAGGCAAACTCGGCGAACAACGGATCAACGCTGCCATTCCAACGGCCATGGAACAGTTCCAGCTTGCGCTCGGCCGCAGTCTTGCCCGAATCCACGATCTCCTGCAGCACATCCAGGAAGCGCGTTTCATCCTGACCATCGGCATTGAGCGCGGCACGACGACGCAGGCCATCGTACGAAATCGCCAAGGCTTCACGTGCCAGATCACGCACCGTGCCATTGCGGAACGGCAGGTTCATCGCGTGCCTGGGCACGCCGTCGCGCAGCACGTTGCGCTCGGCCAGGCTGAAGTCCTTGACCAGGTCCCAGGCGGCGTTCAACGCCGTTTCGTCATACAGCAGGCCCACCCAGAACGCAGGCAGCGCGCAGATGCGGCTCCACGGGCCACTGTCGGCACCGCGCATTTCCAGGTACTTCTTCAGCCGTACTTCCGGGAAGGCGGTGGTGGTGTGGTCCGACCAGTCACGCAGGGTCGGCAACGCGCCCGGCAATACCGGCAGCTTGCCCTGCAGGAAATCGCGGAAGCTCTGCCCGCTGGCATCGTGATAGATGCCGTCGCGGTAAGAGAAGTACATCGGCACGTCCAACAGGTAATCGACGTAGCGCTCGTAACCGAAGCCATCCTCGAACACGAAATCGAGCATGCCGGTGCGGTCCGGATCGGTGTCGGTCCAGATGTGCGAGCGGTAGCTCAGGTAACCGTTGGGCTTGCCTTCGGTAAACGGCGAATCGGCGAACAGCGCGGTGGCAATCGGCTGCAAGGCCAGCGACACGCGGAACTTCTTCACCATGTCCGCTTCACTGGCGTAATCCAGGTTGACCTGGGTGGTGCAGGTGCGGGTCATCATGTCCAGGCCGAGCGAGCCGACCTTGGGCATGTAGCTTTTCATGATCTGGTAGCGGCCCTTGGGCATCCATGGCATGTCCGCCCGCGCCCATTTGGGTTGGAAGCCCATGCCAAGGAAGCCCAGCTGCAGCTCACTGGCCACCTGCGCCACTTCGTTGAGGTGGCTGCCGGTTTCCACGCAGGTTTCGTGCAGGGTTTCCAATGCAGCGCCGGAAAGCTCCAGCTGCCCGGCCGGCTCCAGGCTCACCGAGGCACCATCACGCAGCAGCGCGATGGTATTGCCGTTCTCCTGCACCGGCTCCCAGCCGAAGCGGGTCAACCCGTTGAGCACCGCGTTGATGCCACGCTCGCCTTCGAAGGTGGGCGGGCGCAGATCATCCAGGCGAAACCCGAACTTCTCGTGCTCGGTGCCGATCCGCCACTGCGACCTGGGTTTTTCACCCGACGCGATGCTCTGGACCAACTGGTCGCGGTGGGTGATGGGTGTATCAGCGACGTGGCTCGGGCTCGACAAGGGCAGGCTCGCAGAATTCTGGTCAGGGCGGGAAGGTGGGGGCCAGCCCCCGCCATCGCAAGGGCGCACTATATCGTGGCGTACATTGCCATCGTGTCACGGCAGCGGTTTTCAGCGTCCTATAAAAGCAGACTTGACCGCCGCCGCAGCTGCGCCTGCGAGTCATTCCGCAGATGACTGGGTGCAGGTTCTACACTGTAGGCATGAGTCGCACCCATCATCGTGAAACCCACCGTTCAAACCGTGTCGGTTGGCTGCGTGCCGCCGTGCTGGGGGCGAACGACGGCATTGTGTCGGTCGCTGGCCTGGTGGTTGGCGTGGCTGCTGGCGGCGCCAGCGCCTCGGCCATCCTGGCTACCGGCATCGCCGGCACCGTCGCCGGTGCCATGTCCATGGCCGCAGGGGAATACGTCTCGGTGATGTCCCAGGCCGATGCCGAACATGCGGACCTGAGCATGGAGCGCCGCGAGCTGCACGAAGACCCGCATAGCGAACTGCAGGAACTGGCCGGCATCTATCGCCGTCGCGGGCTCAGCCCCGAGCTTGCCCAGCAGGTTGCCGAGCAGCTGACCGCCCACGACGCCCTCGCCGCCCATGCGCGCGACGAACTGGGCATCACCGAGGAACTGCGGGCCCGGCCGCTGCAGGCGGCGGCAGCCTCGGCCAGTGCTTTCATCGCCGGTGCGGCGTTGCCGGTGCTGACCGCGCTGCTGGCACCGCACACGTGGGTGGCGGAGGTAACTACCGCCGCAACCCTGGCCGGGCTGTGCATCACCGGTGCAATGGCGGCAAGGGCCGGCGGCGCGCCGGTATGGCGCGGCGCATTGCGGGTGGTGTTCTGGGGTGCATTGGCAATGGGCGCCGCCGCGGCCATCGGCCAGCTGTTCCAGATAACGGCGTAAGTGATGGATACCCAAGCCGACACAAGCAGTAATTTGTTGGCCCAGCTGTCCTCGCTGGTCGACTGCCAGCGTGCCGAAGGCTATGCCTGCATCACCGCGCGGCGCGAGCACGGGGCCAGCTCGGTGGAGATTCCACAGCCACAGCTCGCGATCCTGCTGCAGGGGCGCAAACAAGCCCGCACTGCGCAGCAGTCACTTGAGTTCGGCCCCGGCGATCTGTTCCTGATAACCCGCCGCAGTCGCATCGATGTGGTCAATATCCCGGATCCGCACAGCGGCCTGTACCTGAGCGCCATCGTGCCGCTATGCCCGGAAGTACTGGCTGCAGCGCGCACCTTGTGGACTGACGCTCTGCCCGATCCCGGCCAGGCATTGGCGCGCTTGCCTTTGAGCGAACACGGCAGCGCCCTGCTGCAGTGGCGGCAGGCGCTGCAGAACGGCCAGTACACCGAAGCGCGGCTGGCCTTGGCGGCGCTGGTGGTGGCGTTCTGCCGACGTGGCCATGGCAGCCTGCTGGTCGCCCCAGAACCCGGGCTGGGTGATCGCATCCGCGACCTGGTCGCCGCACAGCCAGAGCGTGACTGGCAATCACGTGACTTCGAATCGCACCTGGGCATCAGCGGAGCCACCCTGCGGCGAAGACTGGCCAGCGAACAGCTCAGCGTGCGCGAACTGGTGGTGGATGCGCGGCTGGCGCATGCCATGCAGCTGCTCTACACCACCCGCTTGCCGTTGAAGACCGTGGCAGCGCGCGCCGGCTACCGCTCACTGGGCAGCTTCAACAAGCGCTTCGCCGCACGTTACGGCCTGGAGCCGACGGCAATCGGCAACAGCTGATAGCGCTGCGAGCGATTCGCACGGCATTGTGAGCGAAACGCGGACCCACTCCGGCGCAGCATGGAGGTCCCGCGGCACTGCCGCACTTGCAGGAACGCCCATGCGCATCCACTCCCGACACCGTCTAGCCGTGGCTGTGTTGATCCTCGCCGCCAGCTGCGTTGCGCAGGCGCGCAGTACACATGACGTGCAGCAGCAGGTTGCAGGTGTCTATCACCAGCAGATCGGCGAACTGCAGGTCACCGCCTTGTTCGACGGTACGGTGGCATTGGGACGACAGGCGCTGGTAGGGATTGATCCTGGCACTGTCAGCCGCCTGCTGGAGCATGGCTATGTCCCGGAAGATGGCAAAGGCCTGCAGACCGCGGTCAACGCCTATCTGGTGCAACGTGGTGATCATTTGAGCCTGATCGATACCGGCACCGCGCAATGCTTTGGCGCAGGTATCGGCCTGGGCCAGGTGCTGAGCAACCTGCGTGCCGCCGGCTACGACCCGGCTGAAGTGGATGACGTGCTGCTGACCCACGCCCACCCCGACCATATGTGCGGTCTGCTCGATGCGCAGGGCAAATCAGCCTTCCCCAACGCTACGGTGTGGCTGTCAAAGGCCGACGCCGCCTACTGGCTGGACCCGGCCAGCGAGACCACGGCTCCGCAACCGCTGCGGTTTGCGTTTGGTCTGGCCCGCAACGCGGTGGCGCCTTATGTGGCCGCAGGCAAGTTGCATGCGTTCACTCCCGGCGAGCGCCTGCCAGCAGGCATCACTGCGCTGGACAGTCATGGCCATACCCCCGGCCATGCCTCCTATCTGCTTGAGGCTGGCAACGGCCAGCAACTGCTGGTGTGGGGCGACATCGTGCATTTCCATGCGGTGCAGTTCGCCCGCCCGGACGCCGCATTTGAAGCCGACAGCGACCGTAGCGCTGCCATTGCCAGCCGCCGCCGGCTGATGGCGGAAGCTTCCGACAAGGGCTGGTGGGTGGCCGGTGCGCACCTGCCGTTCCCCGGCCTAGGCCATGTGCGCCGCCAGGGTGAGGCGTTTGCGTGGGTGCCTGGGGAGTTTTCGCCGTTGAAGCGTTAACCAGGCAGGGCGGGCTTTTGGCTTTTGGCTTTTGGCTTTTGGCTTTTGGCTTTTGGCTTTTGGCTTTTGGCTTTTGGCTTTTGGCTTTTGGCTTTTGGCTTTGCCGTTGCTGTTGCCGTCCCCTCTCCCGTTTACGGGAGAGGGGTTGGGGTGAGGAGCTTTGGCTTTGGCTTTGGCTTTGGCTTTGGCTGTGGCTGTGGCTGTGGCTCTGGCAACACCCCCAAACCACAAAACAAAAACGCCGCCCTGATCAAGGCGGCGTTTTGCATATACCCAATCTGACAGACCATCAGCTTCGCGGCTTACGCCGCTCCTACAAGCCAGGCATTGCCAGCTTCGCGGCTTACGCCGCTCCTACAAGCCAGGCATTGCCAGCTTCGCGGCTTACGCCGCTCCTACAGGCGCTGCAGCGTCAGCTGCAGGCGGGTTCAAGCCCAGCCAGCCACCGATGATGCCGCGGGCCTCATCCACGCCCTGGCGCGATTCGCCGGAGAAGGTCTGCACGCTGACGGTGTCGCCGAAGATCGAATGCAACTCCTTGCGCACCTTCTGCAGGGTCTGCATCTGCTGGCCACGGCCGAGCTTGTCCGCCTTGGTCAGCAGCGCATGCGCTGGCAGGCCGCGCTGTACCGCATACCCCAGCATCTGCCGGTCGTAGTCCTTCAGCGGATGACGGATGTCCATCACCACCACCAGCCCCTTGAGCGCATTGCGGGTGCGGAAGTACTGGTCAATGAAGGCCTGCCAGTGCGCCTGCAGGTCCAGCGGCACCTTGGCGTAGCCGTAACCGGGCAGATCGACCAGGTGCGCCTCGGGGGTTACCTCGAAGAACACCAGCTGCTGGGTGCGGCCGGGGGTCTTGGAGACGCGGGCCAGTGAATTTTGGCGGGTCAGCGCGTTGAGTGCGCTGGACTTGCCGGCGTTGGAGCGACCGGCAAATGCCACTTCGGCCCCCAGATCCGGCGGCAACTGCCGGGAATTGTGGGCGGAAAGGTGGTAACGGGCGCGTTCGATGAGCAATGACATGTGCATAGGATCGCATGTTGCGGCGCCGCGCGTCGGCTCGGCCGCTGTTCCGGGACCACCGCCCGGCCGGTTTTGCTGCACTGCTGCGTTGACCGTGCCGTAAAACGCCGTTGATAATCCGGGCGATGCCGGCGGAAAGCCCCGCCCGGCCCGGTCCACACGGAGCTTCAGCATGCGCCATGCTCGTGTTCTTGCCGTTGCAGCACTGGTAGTCCCCGTAATCGCCGCCGTCGCCTTCGCCCAAAGCTCGGTTACGCCCGTGCCGGACAATGCGCCGGTGCAGACGGCTTCGCTGGAGATCGACTTCAGCAAGACCAAACCCGGTGATGCCAAGGCCGGCGAGGCCAAGGCGTCCACCTGTGCAGCCTGCCACGGTGCCGATGGCAACTCCGCCGTGGAAATCTATCCGCGCCTGGCCGGGCAGAGCGAGCGCTATATCGCCAAGGAAATGGCGCTGATCGCCAGTGGCCAGCGCAATGAAGGCGCGGTCGCCGCGATGGTGCCCTTCATGGAGGGGCTTACCCCGCAGGACATGCGCGATATCGGTGCTTTCTTCGCTACCCAGAAGTCCGGTGCCGGCGTGGCCGATGACGCGGTGGTCAGCGAAGGCCCGTACAAGGACATGAAGTTCTTCGAAGTCGGCCAGAAGCTTTACCGCGGTGGCGACGCCAGCCGCAACATCCCGGCCTGCATCGCCTGCCACGGCCCAACCGGTGCAGGTAACCCGGGCCCAGCCTATCCGCATATCGGCGGCCAACATGCCGGCTATGTCGCGCAACGCCTGCAGCGCTACCAGGCCGGGCAGACCGGAGAGGCCGACGCCGCCCAGTTCAAGATCATGGCGCAGATCAGCCACGCGCTGACTGGGCAGGAAATCCAGGCGCTAGCCAGTTACATCCAGGGCCTGCATGATCGGGCCAACGATGCCACGCTAGCCAGCGCCGCCGCACAACCCTGATCCCGCCGGTCGCTCCGGCGACCCGGCACCTGCCTCACGCAGATACGCCGGCCGCAAGGTCGGCGTCTGTTTTTCCCACGGAGACTCCCCACGATGAAGTTGTTCCCCCGACTGTTGCTGATGCTGCTGGCAATAGCACCGCTCTCGGCCTGTGCCGCCTCCCCTACCGCGCTGGTCGAAGGCGATGACTATGAACTCATTGCCGAGCCAGGCCCGTTCGCACCGCTGGCCGGCAAGATCGAAGTGGTCGAGGTGTTTGGTTACACCTGCCCGCACTGTGCCCACTTCGAGCCGCAGCTGGAAGCCTGGGTGGCCAAGCAGCCCGCCGACGTGCGTTTCACCCCGGTGCCGGCGGCGTTTGGCGGTTACTGGGATTCCTACGCGCGTGCCTTCTATGCTGCCGAACAGGTCGGCGTACGCCAGCGCAGCCATGCCGACGTGTTCAAGGCGCTGCATGTGCAGGGCAGCCTGCCGGCACAGAACGTCACGCCCGACGAACTGGCAACCTTCTATGCCCAGTACGGCGTGCAGCCGCAACGCTTTGTCGAAGCCCTGCGCAGCCCGCAGGTGGATGACAAGGTCAAGTACGCCCGCGCATTTGCGATGCGGGTCAAGGTCACCGGCACTCCGATGCTGATCGTCAATGGCAAGTACCTGGTCAAGGGCAAGACCTTTGACGACACCCTGCGCATTGCCGGCGCCCTGGTAGCACGCGAACGCAGCGGCGGCGGCCGTCGCTGAAACCTCGGCTGAAGCCTGGCTGAGCCGGGCCACCTGTTCAGCCGAATACGCACATAATGCGTCCCTGCGCGCACCGGTCGCAGCCTCACTGCCCGGTGCCCCAAACACACCCTGCTGGAGATCCCTCCCGATGAACATCCGCTTCGCCCTGGCCCTGACTGCCCTGTTGCCGCTGATGGTTGCCTGCAAAGCCCAGGACGGCACTGCTGACACCACCGCTCCGGCTGCCCCGGCCGCAACCGAAGCCGCTCCGGCTGCCACCCCGGCCCCGGCCGCTGAAGGTGCCGCCGCTGAAGGTGCTACCGCTGCACCGGCTGCCACCGACACCGCTCCGGCTGCCCCGGTACCGGCGCAGGCGCGCCTGGTCGGTCCGGAGCCGGTCGCCGGCACCGACTATGTCGCCATCGAAGGCGGCCAGCCGTTCCAGCCGGCTACCGGCAAGATCGAAGTGGCTGAGATCTTCGGCTACGTGTGCCCGGCCTGCGCCCGCTTCCAGCCGCTGATCAGCTCGTGGAAAGCCGGCCTGCCCTCGGACGTGAGCTTCGTCTACGTGCCGGCCGCCTTTGGTGGCACCTGGGACAACTACGCGCGCGCCTTCTACGCCGCGGAGACCCTGGGCGTGCAGGAAAAGACCCACGACGCACTGTATTCGGCCATCCACATCGAGCAGACCCTGAAGGGCGAGCGCGGCAGCGACTCGGTGCAGGACATCGCCAACTTCTACGGCAAGTACGGCGTTGATCCCAAGACCTTTGCCGACACCATGGGCAGCTTCGGCGTCGCCGCCAAGGTCAACCGCGGCAAGCAGTTCGCCCAGCGCAGCAAGATCACCGGTACCCCGTCGCTGATCATCAACGGCAAGTACCTGGTCAAGGGCAAGGGCTATGAAGACATGCTCCGCATTGCCGACCACCTGATCGCGCGCGAACGCGCCGCCAACGCCAAGTGAGGTATCAAGGGCCTCGGTAACGAGGCCCTTGAGTTCGACCCGCCGTGAAATCCCCCACCCAGACACTGCGATTGCTGACCGCCAACATCCAGGCCGGTTCCAGCACCCGCCGCTACAGTGATTATGTGACCCGTAGCTGGTCGCACGCGCTGCCCGCTGGGCAGAAGCGTTCCAGCCTGGACGCGATTGCCAAGCTGGCCAGCGGCCACGATATCGTCGGCCTGCAGGAAGCCGATCCGGGCAGCCTGCGCTCGGGTTTTACCAACCAGACCCATTACCTGGCCGAACGGGCAGGTTTCAACTATTGGGCACACCAGCCCAACCGCCGCATGGGTGGCGTGGCCTCCAGCGCAAATGGCCTGCTGAGCCGGCTGGAACCGGTAGAAGTACAGGACCATGCCCTGCCCGGCCGCATCGGTGGCCGCGGCGTCTTGCTGGCGCGCTATGGCGATGGCAAGGAAGGCTTGACCGTTGCAGTTGCCCACCTGTCACTGGGCACCGGCTCGCGCCTGTCACAACTGGACTTCATTTCCGACCTGCTGGCCGACCATCCCAACGCGGTGTTGATGGGCGACTTCAACTGCAAGGCCGATCGCCCGGAAATGCGCGTGCTGTACCACAAGACCCGGCTGCAGCCGCCGAGCTGCCTGGTGCCGACCTTCCCCAGCTGGGGCCCGGACCGCGCCATCGACCACATCCTGATTTCCGACAACCTGAAGATGCTCGACACCCGCGCCGTTCCCGCCGCGCACTCGGATCATCTGGCCGTGGAAATGGAAGTCGAAGTCCCCGCCGACAGCCTGCGCTGAACGCAGGCTCAGCCTGCAGCCGCTGCAGGCGGTGGCCGCCGCCGCGCGGTCAAGGTACTGCCCGCCGACGCCAACACCGTGCAACCGATTGCCAGCCACTGCAGGCCGGTCAGGTGTTCGTGCAACAACAGCAACGCCCACAGGGCTGCCACTGCCGGCTCCATGCTGATCAGGATTCCGAATGTTTCCTTTGGCAGGCGCTTGAGCGCCATCATTTCCAGCGACATCGGGATGGCGCTGGACACCACCGCCACCACAAAACCGGCCAGCAGGATCTTCGGCTCCAGCAGCGCCATGCCAGCATGCGCAACGCCGACCGGCACCACCACCAGCGCCGCTGCCAACAAGCCCAATGACACGCTGTGGCCGGCATGCAGATGACCGGTGCGCTTGCCGTAGATGATGTACAGCGCCCAGCACAAGGCGGCGCCCAGCGCATACATGACACCAACCGGGTCCAGCGCCTGGCCGCCATCCAGCGGCAACAGCAACACCAGCCCGACCAGCGCACAGCCGACCCAGACAAAATCAATCGGCCGCCGCGAGGAGAACATCGCCACCGCCAGTGGGCCGGTGAACTCGATGGCAACCGCAATCCCGAACGGGATCGTGCGCAGCGCCATGTAGAACAGCAGGTTCATCAGCCCCAGCGTCAAACCATAGCGCAGGATCGCCGCGCCATCGGCGCGACTGGTATGCCAGCGCCACGGCCGCCACAGCAGCAACAGGAACAACGCCGAAAAGCCCACGCGCAGCGCGCTGGTGCCTTGCGCGCCAATGATGGGGAACAGGTTTTTGGCGTAGGACGTGCCGATCGACAACGAGGTCACCGAGCCGAGTACCGCCAGCACCGGCAACAGCGATGCGAATCGGGAATTTTGCATGCGCCTAGTGTATGCGCCCACGATGCCATCGGCAGCCGCAAAAGCGCGAACATCATGCCCGCCGCCACGGCAAGGCATCAGCTACCGCTTGGCAGCTGATGCCCACCGCCCCCCACGGCTTACTGGATGAAAGCGATACGCTGCATCTTGGCGTTGTTGGCAGCAGCCAGCACCTTGGCCATCACCTGGTACTGCGCATCGGGGGAGGCATCGATACGCAGCTCCGGCAGATTGCCGACATGCAGATCAGCCTGTGCCTGCAGGCGGGCCTGCAAATCGCCTATTGCCAGCAGCTCGCCGTTCCAGTACAGCTGATCGGCAGCATCCACCCGCAGTTCGATTGGCGGCGGAGGCTCGACACGTTGCACGATCTTGTCGGTTCTTTGTGGCAGATCAACCGGGATCGGCACCGACACCATCGGCGCGGTCACGATGAAGATGATCAACAACACCAACATCACGTCGACCAAGGGGGTCACGTTGATATCAGCCAGTGGACGTCCGGTATTGCCTGCTGCACTGAATGCCATTCCAGTTCCCCCAGGGCGAGGCCGGCTGCCTCGCTACCGAAGCTACGCCTGCCATCGCCGGTTTCCAGCAACGCGACTGTTTCCGTTCAGCTTTCATTCGCGTAGCAGCGACATGCTTGTTCATGTGCGGGTCGGACTGTCGCTCTGCCGTTGACGCTGCGGCCGTTATCCTTCTGCCATGAATAAATTCCTCGTGCTGCCTCTGGCCACCCTCGCCGCGCTGCTCAGCGCCTGCGTCCAAGCCCAGAACCTGGACGCCCAACGTACCGCGATGCGCACTGCCATCGACAACGCCGAACGCGGGCAGTTCGATGCCAACGCAAGCGCGCCGCTACGCAATCACCCGCTGTACGGCTGGCTGGAGTTCAGCGCCCTGCGCCGCAACATCGACACGCTGCCGAATACGCAGGCACAGGACTTCCTCAAGCGCTACCAGGGCCAGGCCGTGGCCGAGAGCTTCCGGTCGGCATGGCTGCCCGCCCTCGCCCGTCGCCAGGACTGGCCAACCCTGCTGGCCAACTACAAACCCGGCGCGGATGCCGGGCTTAAATGCGCCGAGCTCAATGCCCGTCAGGCCACCGGCAAGGCCGATGCGCAATGGGTCAGCGACGCCCAGGCCGTTTGGCGCAGCGCCGGCAAGTCCCTGCCCGATGGCTGCGACCCGGTATTTGCAGTCCTGGCCAGCCGTGGCGGCCTGCCGCCCGCACTGCGCTGGGAGCGCATCGACGCCGCCGCCGATGCTCAGCAAGCCGCGGTGATGCGCGCCGCTGCACGTGGCCTCCCAGCCACCGAGCTTGCCCAGGCCAATGACTACGCCGCCTTCGTCGACAAGCCCGACGCGCGCGCGCTCAACTGGCCGAAGAACGAGCGCAGCCGCCGCATCGCGGTTGACGGCCTGCAGAAGCTGGCCAAGGCCGATCCTGGCGCCGCCGAGCTGCAACTTCCCCAATACGCGCAGGCACTGGCCTTGAGCGCCGAACAGCAAGGCCAGGTGTTGTACGAAATCGCATTGTGGACGGTAGCTTCCTATCTGCCGGATTCGGCACGTCGCCTGGCCGCCGTGCCCGAATCGGCCTATGACGAACGCCTGCACGAATGGCGCACACGCGAAGCGATGGCACGTGGCGACTGGCCGGCGGCACTGACCGCCATCCGCAAGATGCCGGCCAGTCAGCGCAACGACTCGCGCTGGCGCTGGTTCGAAGGCCGCCTGCTGGAAAAGACCGGCAAGCCCGCCGAGGCGACGGCGCTGTACCGCGCCGCCTCCAGTGAGCCGACCTTCCATGGCTTTCTTGCCGCCGACAAGCTCAACCAGCCCTACAACCTGTGCCCATGGAATCCTGGCGACAGCGCAGCGGCAAAAGCCGCGGTGGCGCGCGACCCGGCATTGGTACGCGCGATTGAACTGTTCAAGATCGAACGTCCAAGCTGGGCAGCACGCGAATGGGCCGACGCACTTGGCCGTTTCGACGACAGCCAGCGTCGCTTGGCAGTAGAAGTGGCCAGCAACAACGGTTGGTTCGACCGCGCGGTATTCGCGCTGAAAGGCCCACAGGAAATGCGCCTGTACAACCTGCGCTTCCCGCTGCACCACGACGACACAATCCGTCGTGAAGCCGCCCGCAATGCGCTGGATCCGGCCTGGATTGCCGCAGAGATCCGTGCCGAAAGCATCTTCAACCCGAACGCGCGCTCGCCCGCCAACGCCATGGGCCTGATGCAGGTCTTGCCGGCCACCGGCGCCAGCGTGGCCAAAAGCATTGGCCTGAGCGGCTATGCTGGCGCGGCCAGCCTGTACGACTCGGACACGAACATAGCCATCGGCACGGCCTACCTGCGGCAATTGATGGACAAGTACAACGGCCTGCCCTACGTCACCATCGCCGCCTACAACGCCGGCCCGACACCAACCGCTCGTTGGCAGAGCCAGCGCCCGAACTACGACCCGGATTTCTGGATCGAGACCATCAGCTACAAGGAAACCCGCGAGTACGTGGCGCGTGTGCTGGCCTTCAGCGTGATCTACGACTGGCGCCTCAACAGCAACGCCCTGACCCTGAGCGACCGCATGGTCGGCAAAACCCAGGGCGCACGCAAGGCCTTCAGCTGCCAGCAAACCCCGTAGCACCTGTAGTGCCGAGCCATGCTCGGCAGAGGCACTACCGGTTTTGCCCCCTCCCTTTCGCGCAGCGAAGGGGAGGGTTGGGGAGGGGTTGGCTTTTGAGGCGTTCCAGCATTGTCAGCTTCGCGGCTTGCGCCGCTCCTACAACAGCATGCAATGCTGGTAACTCCCCTGCCGAGCATGGCTCGGCACTACCTGTGTGACGCCTCATCCGACTTATCATGGCCGCATGAAGACTTATCTCGTCGGCGGCGCTGTCCGCGATTCCCTGCTCGGCCTGCAGGCCGGTGACCGTGACTGGGTGGTGGTCGGTGCCACCCAGGCGCAGATGGAAGCGGACGGCTTCAAGGCCGTGGGCAAGGATTTCCCGGTATTCCTGCATCCGCTGACCGGCGAGGAATACGCACTGGCGCGCACCGAGCGCAAATCCGGCCGCGGTTATCGCGGCTTCGTAGTCGATGCCGATGCATCGGTGTCGCTGGAAGAAGACCTGCAGCGCCGCGATTTCACCATCAATGCCATCGCCCGCGACGAGGACACCGGTGAGCTGGTGGACCCCTGGGGCGGCGTGCGCGACATCGAACAGCGCGTGCTGCGCCATGTCGGCCCAGCCTTCGTCGAGGACCCGCTGCGGGTGCTGCGCGCCGCACGCTTCCTGGCCCGCTTCGCCCCTCTGGGTTTTACCCTGGCCCCTGAAACCGCCGCGTTGATGCGCCAGATGGCTGCCAGCGGCGAACTCGACGCCTTGGTGCCGGAACGCATCTGGCAGGAACTGCGTCGCAGCCTGACCATGAAACAACCCTCCGCCTTCCTGCGTTGCCTGCACGACACCGGCGCGTTGGCGGTGATCCTGCCGGAAGTGGACGCCCTTTACGGTATACCGCAACGCGCTGAATTCCATCCGGAAGTGGATACCGGCGTGCACCAGGAAATGGTCAGCGACATGGCCGCACAGCTGGCGCCGGGCGATGACCTGATCGGCTTCGCCGCGCTCACCCACGACCTCGGCAAGGCACTGACCCCGGCCGATGAATTGCCGCGCCACATCATGCACGAACAGCGCGGACTGAAGCCGTTGGCCAAGCTCTGTGAGCGCCTGAAGATTCCGCTCGACCACCGCCAGCTGGCCGAAGCGGTCTGCCGCGAGCACCTCAACGTGCACCGCATCGACGAACTGCGCGACGCCACCGTGCTGGAGCTGATCCAGCGCTGCGATGGCTTCCGCCGTCCTGAGCGTATCGCACAGATGGGTCTGGTCTGCGAATGTGACAAGCGTGGGCGGCTGGGTTTCGAAGACAGCGACTACCCGCAGCGGGCAACCCTGCAGCGCCTGCATGCGGCCGCATTAGCAATCAATGCGCGCGATATCGCCACCGAAGGCCTGCAAGGCCCGGCTATTGGTGAAGCCTTGAAAAAGGCACGCATCAAGGCAATCAGCGCGGCGCGGTGAGTGCCAGCCGCAGTCGCAGTTCTTGGATGTTGTGGGAGCGGCGTAAGCCGCGAGGCTGGTAATCCAACAACAAAAGCAGCTGTCTGCAATTGCATGATCTGCCATTGCTTTCGAATTGGTGGCTTGGCGGGGGTAGGCGCGCCCCCCAACCGGGCAACCCCCCGGGGCGTT
>NZ_JBRREH010000086.1:0-21815 GCF_056760175.1 Stenotrophomonas sp. STEN021
CGCGGGCCTCGCCCGTTAAACCTAAACACCCCCCGCCCCCAAATCCGGTCGGCCCGCGCCAGGCCCGGCCGGGGCCCCCCGGTAACCGCCCCCGCCCCCTTGGCCTCGGCTCTACAAAACAGCAAGGGCGCCTGACGGCGCCCTTGCTGTTTGCGTAAGCCCTTCGGGCTTACTTGGCCATTTCCGACATCACCACCATGTCCAGCACATAGGCCTGCGACGGTGCGTCAGCCGGCGGGTTCTTGATCTCGTAGCGCTTCAGGCGCAGCACGTTGCGCACGCCCGGCTCGTGGGTGTAACCCTCGATGTTGCCGTAGAAGTTGGTGAACTCACCGCGCTTGCCCTGTTCCAGGCCCTGCTCGTTGTACTTCACCTCACGCACCTGCAGGCAGGTGGCGTCCTTCATCAGCGGGTGCGGGCAGGGCTTGGTCTGCGGCCCCACTTCCATGAACACCGTCTCGCCCGGGCCGCCGTAGCGGGTTTCGGCGGTCGGCTCGGCGCGGAAGCTGAGCACGTCGCCATTGGCAGCGACCAGGGTCATTGCCGAGGCGTCCAGTGCACGCACGGTCAGCTTGCCCTGCAGGCGCTCGCTGATCAGGCCGTCAAGCGCCATCAGCGGGCCCTGGCAGGCCTTGTTGGTGGACATCAGGTTGCCGACGGTCATTGCACCGGCTTCCAGCGTGTAACCGCCGCCGATGTTGTTGCAGGCGTTGCTGACCGACAGGCGGTTGTCCTTGAAGTCCAGGGTCAGCGGCTTGTCCGCCTGTACGAACAGGCCGTCGATGCGCTTGCCGCTGGCATCCACGGCGTTGTCCAGCAGCCAGTGGTTTGCAGTCAGCTGGGTGGTGTCGAGGTTCGCGGCAGGAGCGGCGGTGCTGGTGTCGGGGGTGGCTGCGGTTTCGCTCTTGGTGCTGGCCGGCGGGTTGCTGCAGGCGGTCATGAGGGCGATGGGCAGTGCCAACAGAAGAATGCGCTTCATGGTGAACTCCTTGTGGTGCGTTGGAAAAGTCAGGACGTCAAACGGCCATGGCCGGATGGCGGGGTTGCACTTGCTACTGCACGTTCAGTTGCCAGCAGGCAAAAACAACAGCAGGCCGAAGCCCAATGCAATGCGGTATAGCGCGAAGCCGGTGAAGGGACGGCGTTTGATGTAGCTCAGCAGCCACTTCACCACGATGAAGCCGGTGATCGCCGCTGCCACGAAGGCTACGCCTACGTCGGTCCAGTTTTCGTTGCCCAGCTGGCCTTTCTTGAACATCTCCAGCAGGGCATAGCCGCTGGCCGCGAACATGGTGGGGACGCCGACCAGGAAAACGAACTCGGCGGCCGCGGAGCGGCGGGTCAGGCCCAGTAGCAGGGCCATGAAGATGGCCGCGGCCGAGCGCGAGGTGCCGGGAAACACGCCGGCCACGACCTGCGCCAGACCAACCGCCACGGCAACCTTCCAGGTCACGGTGTCGCTGTCGGGCAGGCGCCCGGCAAAGCGTTCGGCAATCAGCATCCAGACGCCGCCGATGACCAGTGCCCAGGCCACCGGGGTGACGGTTTCAGGCAGTTCCCAGCCAGCCAGGCGTACCGGCAGGCCGACCACGGCGGTGACCAGGAAGGCCACGCCCAGTTTCATCACGTAGTCGCGGTTTTCGCGCTGGTTCAGGCCGGTGGCCAGCGACCACAGCCGCTGCCGGAACGCCAGCACCACGGCCAGGATGGCACCGGCCTGGATGACGATGTTGAAGAAGTCCGAGCGTGCACCCAGCCAATGCTGGGCGATCAGCAGGTGGCCAGTGCTGGAAATCGGGAGGAATTCGGTGAGGCCTTCGAGGATGCCCAGCAGGAGGGCGGAGAGCAGGTCGGACATGGGTGCTTGAGTGGGAAAAGGCGGGCACAGCATAGAGCATTAAGTGTTATGCACCTGTATGGTGCATAACGCGAAATAAGCACCAAAATAGTGCTTTCAGCCACCGGGAGCACGTGTTCGATATCAATAAAAACAATGCGTTACGGTTCTTTGAAAGTTGGCACGTGATTTGCTTTGATACACGTACATCATCCATCCGAGGTTGCACCCGATGTCGCTGGAAAACGTTGAGAAGCTGATCAAGGACAACCAGATCGAGTTCATCGACCTGCGTTTCGTCGACATGCGTGGCATCGAGCAGCACGTGACCTTCCCGGTTTCGATCATCGAGCCGTCGTTGTTTGAAGAAGGCAAGATGTTCGATGGCAGCTCGATCGCCGGTTGGAAGGGCATTGCCGAGTCGGACATGGTGCTGCTGCCGGACGCCGACAGCGCCTACCTGGACCCGTTCTACGCAGATCCGACCCTGGTACTGATCTGTGACGTGCTCGACCCGGCCACCATGCAGGGTTACGGCCGCTGCCCGCGCGGCATCGCCAAGCGCGCCGAGTCCTACCTGAAGTCCTCCGGCATCGCCGACCTGGCGTTCTTCGGCCCGGAACCGGAATTCTTCATCTTCGATTCGGTGCAGTTCGCCAACGACATGGGCAACACCTTCTACAAGATCAATTCCGAAGAAGGTGCCTGGAACACCGGCAAGAGCTACGACGGCACCAACACCGGCTACCGTCCGACCGTGAAGGGCGGTTACTTCCCGGTGCCGCCGACCGACTCGCTGCACGATATCCGCGCCGAGATGTGCAAGGTGCTGGAAAAGGTCGGCATCGAAGTCGAAGTGCACCACCACGAAGTGGCCAATGCCGGCCAGTGCGAGATCGGTGCCAAGTTCAACACCCTGGTGACCAAGGCTGACGAACTGCAGCGCATGAAGCACGTCATCAAGAACGTCGCCCACCGCAACGGCAAGACCGTCACCTTCATGCCCAAGCCGCTGGTCGGCGACAACGGCAGCGGCATGCACGTGCATCAGTCGCTGGCCAAGGGCGGCAACAACCTGTTCTCCGGTGATGGCTACGGCGGCCTGAGCCAGATGGCGCTGTGGTACATCGGCGGCATCTTCAAGCACGCCCGTGCGATCAACGCCTTCGCCAACTCCGGCACCAACAGCTACAAGCGTCTGGTCCCGGGCTTCGAAGCACCGGTGATGCTGGCCTACTCGGCCCGTAACCGTTCGGCGTCGTGCCGCATTCCGTGGGTCTCCAACCCGAAGGCACGCCGCATCGAAATGCGTTTCCCGGATCCGATCCAGTCCGGCTACCTGACCTTCACCGCGTTGATGATGGCCGGCCTGGACGGCATCAAGAACCAGATCGACCCGGGCGCACCGAGCGACAAGGATCTGTACGACCTGCCGCCGGAAGAAGAGAAGCTGATCCCGCAGGTCTGTTCCTCGCTGGACCAGGCACTGGAAGCACTGGACAAGGATCGCGAGTTCCTCAAGGCCGGCGGCGTGATGAGCGACGACTTCATCGACGCTTACATTGCGTTGAAGATGAAGGAAGTCACCGCGTTCCGCGCAGCGACCCATCCGCTCGAATACCAGCTGTACTACGCAAGCTGAGTTCACCAGCTGATGTAACGGCGGCCATCGCACTGCGCTGGCCGCCGGCAACACCAGGTGTAGTTGCTGGCTGTTATTAGGCGGCGGTGGCGTGGACCCTCCCCCTCCCATCTGCGTCATCGCCGCCGCCTTTGTTGCTGGGGAGCACAAAGGTCATGCAGCAGCCAGCAACGCGCCTGCTCCGGGCAAGAGAATCCGAGCGTGCGGCATGGGCCATTCCTCCCTCCCGCGTGGTTGTAGCGGCCGGTAACACTGCCGGTGGCAACAACCAGGCCCATGATGCGTTCGGCGCAACAGCCAGCGGCCGTATAGCGGCCGGTGGAAGACACGATGCCGGCCCGCAGCCGCAGGCCGGTCTCCTCCACATCGGGACATGCGCATGAAATTAATCTCCGCGATCATCCGGCCATTCAAGCTCGACGAAGTGCGTGAAGCCCTGGGCGCCGCAGGCGTTTCCGGCATCACCGTCACCGAGGTCAAGGGCTTTGGGCGGCAGAAAGGCCACACCGAGTTGTACCGTGGCGCCGAATACGTCGTCGATTTCCTCCCCAAGATCCGCATTGAAACCGCCGTCACCGACGACAACGTCGATGCCGTGATCGAAGCCCTGCAGGGCGCTGCTGGCACCGGCAAGATCGGTGACGGCAAGATCTTCGTTACCGCGCTTGAACAAGTGGTGCGTATCCGCACCGGCGAAACAGGCGCCGACGCGCTTTAAGAACCCGCTACCGCCCCGTCCTCCGGCGGCAGCGACCGCCAGGTGACAACGGGTCGCTGGCAGGTTCCACCCCCACAACCGGAGTCGACAATGCGAACGGAATTTTTCACCGGGTTGAACGCCCGGCTCGGAGGCCTGTGCCTGTCTTTCATGCTCACCGCGATGCTGTTGGGCATGTTTTCCAGCAACGCATGGGCGCAGGAAACGCCAGTACAGCCCGCTACCGCAACGGAAGTTGCGGCAGCGGCCGCTGCTGCAGAAGCAGCAGTCGTGCCCAGTTTCGACAAGGGTGACGTGGCGTGGATGCTTACCGCCACCTTGCTGGTCCTGATGATGGTCGTACCCGGCCTTGCACTGTTCTATGGCGGGCTGGTGCGCGCCAAGAACGTGCTGTCGGTGCTCAGCCAGGTACTGGTGGTGTTCTCGCTGGTGCTGATCCTGTGGGTGGCCTACGGCTACAGCGCGGTGTTCAGTGCGGGCAACGAGTTCTTTGGATCTTTCACCCAGTTCGCCTTCCTCAAGGGTTTCACGCCGGACTCGGTGGGCAATACGCCGATCGCCGGCCTGCCGGACTTCCTGTTCGTCGCCTTCCAGTCGACCTTTGCCGGCATCACCACCGCGCTGATCGTCGGCGCCTTCGCCGAGCGCATCAAGTTCCGTGCGGTGCTGCTGTTCTCGGCACTGTGGTTCACCCTGAGCTACATCCCGATGGCGCACATCGTCTGGGGCGGTGGCTTCCTCGGCAAGCTGGGTGCGATCGATTTCGCTGGCGGCACCGTGGTGCACATCAACGCCGGTGTTGCCGGTCTGGTGGCAGCCTGGTTCGTCGGCAAGCGTCTGGGCTATGGCCAGACCGCTTTGAAGCCGCACAACCTGCCGTTGACCTGGATTGGCGCGATGCTGCTGTGGGTGGGTTGGTTCGGCTTCAATGCCGGTTCCGCGGCTGCTGCTGATACCGTCGCCTCGCTGGCCTTCATCAACACGGTGTTGGCGACTGCTGCAGCGGTACTGGGTTGGACGCTGGTGGAAGCCATCACCAAGGGCCATCCATCGGCATTGGGTGCGGCTTCCGGTGCGGTGGCTGGTCTTGTCGGCGTCACGCCAGCCTGCGGCACCGTCGGCCCGATGGGCGCCATCGTCATCGGCTTTGTCACCGGCATCATCTGCGTCTGGGGCGTGACTGGTCTGAAGCGTCTGTTGAAGGCGGACGACACCGCTGACGTATTCGGCGTGCACGGTGTCGGCGGCATCGTCGGTGCCATCCTGACCGGCGTGTTCAGTGCGCAGTCGCTGGGTGGCACCAAGGTCGATCTGGATATCGCCCACCAGGTATGGGTGCAGGCGCTCAGCGTCGGTTTCACCGTGTTGTGGTCGGCCGTTGTCACCGCCGTGATCCTGCTGGTGGTTCGTGCCTTGGTTGGCCTGCGCGTCAGCGAGGAAGCCGAGCGTACCGGCCTGGACGTCACCACCCATGGTGAGTCGGCCTACGAGGTCTAAGCTCTCAAAGCCCCTCTCCCTCCGGGAGAGGGGTTGGGGAGAGGGTAAGGCGAAGCGGCATCACCGTACGACCTGAACCACTCCGAAGAAACCTGCAGTGCGTCAGCCCTCAGCCAACACCAACGCCTTCACCTTCTCCGCCTTCTCGAAGTGATCCAGCCGATGGGTCGATATCCACCACGTAGCCGCCTCCATCAGTAGCTCCGGATCATCATTGCGATTGGCAAAAAACGCATAGAACGACAACCCCACCGTCGGTCCCTTCGCCGCGATCTTGGTATCGCACACAGCAACGATTTTCTGTTTCAGTGAATCACGCATTGCCTCTCCAACAAATCGCCGAACAACAAGTCTGCATAGCGTAGACACAACGGCCAGCCATCCCCAGCGGAAAGAGTTTTGAACATGCAGCGCATGTTCCGCACCGGCATCACGCCGGACTCCCCAACTCCCTGAGCAGGCCCTCCAATGCACGCATCCAATTCCGTCGCATCCGCCGGCAATGTCTCCAGCGCATGCCAGAACGCACTTGCAAAGCGGCGCGCGGCAACGTGCAATGCCGGACATGAAGACCAAACTGCTGCTGCCGCTCGCCCTGTTGGCCTGGCTGACTGCCTGCACCTCCGCCCCGGAGCGCAATCCACTGGCGCAGTGGGTGCCGTCGCCAAACTACAACGAACGCCAGCCGGTATTGATCGTGCTGCACCACACCGAGCAGGGCTCGGTGCAGGAAAGCCTGGACACACTGCGCACCGCCAACAGCGGTGGCCAGGTGAGCTCGCATTATCTGGTGGGCCGCGATGGTGACCTCTACCAGCTGGTGGCCGATGGCGAACGCGCCTGGCATGCCGGTGGCGGCCGCTGGGGTGGTTTCACCGACCTCAACTCGACCTCGATCGGCATCGAGATCGACAACAACGGCAGTAGCCCCTTCACCCAGCCGCAGATCGCTACCCTGCTGCGCCTGCTCGAAGACCTCTGCAGCCGCTACAACATCCCGCGCAGCCAGATCATCGGCCACGCCGACCTGGCTCCGACCCGCAAGGCCGATCCCAGCCGCTATTTCCCGTGGCAGCAACTGGCCGAAGCCGGTTTCGGCCTGTGGCCGGACCCGAAGCACGGCCCGGCACCGGCCGGCTTCGACAGCTGGATGGCGATGCAGGCCTTCGGCTATGCGCTGGACGACCGTGCCGCCGCGGCCCGCGCCTTCCATCGCCGCTTCCGTGGCAGCGATACGTTGCCGGCTGAACTCGACGTCGAAGACGCCCGCATCCTGCATTCCCTGCTGCAGCAGAAGCAGTGACGCGCTCGCTTTGCACTATATTGGTGCAATGACCGACGCCGATTTCTCGCCTTCGCCGGAATTGCTGGCCACGCCATTGGTCTGGAGCGGCGTGGACGGGCGTATCCAGGGGGCAAATCCCGCCTTCTGCCGCTGGCTGGGGGTGAGTGTGCGGCGCCTGCTCGGCCAGCCCTTGGTGTCGCTGGAAGCGCAGGGCGAGGTTCTGGCGCAGCGCCTGGCCACGCCTGCCACCGAGCTGACCCGCCTGCCACGCCTGACCTTGGCCTTGCCGGGTGAAACGCCGCGCTTTGCCGACGGCTGGCTGAGTTCGGTGGAGCAGGGGGGTTGGCTGCTGGAAGCGCACCCGGTGGATGAGTTCCAGGGTGCCGACCCGGCGCAGGTGCTGCCTGGCGCGTTCAGCGCGGCCTTGAAGGGCCTGGCGCATGAGCTGCGCAATCCGCTGGCCGGCCTGAAAGGTGCGGCACAACTGCTGGCCCGCCGCGCCACCGGCCGCGATGCCGACGAGCGCGAACTGATCGAACTGATCGGCGCCGAGATCGAGCGCCTGAATACCTTGCTGGAGCAACTGCTGTCGCCGGCCCCGCAGCGCCCGCATGCGCCGTTGAACATCCACGCAGCGCTGGAACGCGTGCTGCGTCTGGTTGAGAACGAAGCCGGTTGGTCGGTACGGCTGCTGCGTGATTACGATCCCAGCATCCCCGAGTTTCCCGGTGATGGCGACCGCCTCACCCAGGCCTTGTTGAATCTGGTTCGCAACGCCATCCAGGCCGGTGCTACCAGCGTCACCCTGCGTACCCGCGTCGAACATGGGCTGCGCATCGCCGAACAACCTTATGCGTTGGCCCTGCGCCTGGAAGTGGCCGACGACGGCCGTGGCGTTCCGGAAGAACTGGCCGAGCACCTGTTCCTGCCGTTGGTCAGCGGTCGCGCCGAAGGCACCGGGCTGGGTTTGGCGCTGGCCCAGCAGGTCGCCCGCGAACACCGCGGCACGCTGAGCTACCGTTCGCGGCCAGGCCATACCGTGTTCACCGTGCTGCTGCCGTTGCCCGCCGCCGAGGAAGCGCCGGAGGTGGGCGATGCATGAATCCACACAGGCCGCGACCGTCTGGGTAGTCGATGACGACCGCTCGGTGCGTTTCGTCTTGACCACCGCACTGCGCGATGCCGGTTACACGGTGCAGAGTTTCGACAGTGCCGCCGCCGCATTGACTGCGATGGCGCAGCAGCCGGCGCCGGATCTGCTGTTCACCGATGTGCGCATGCCCGGCGATGACGGGCTGGTGCTGCTGGACAAGCTCAAGACCGCGCATCCGCAGCTGCCGGTGATCGTGATGTCGGCCTATACCGATGTGGCGAGCACGGCCGGTGCTTTCCGCGGTGGCGCCCACGAGTTCCTGTCCAAACCCTTTGATCTGGACGATGCGGTGGAGCTGGCGCGACGCGCGCTGCCCGAAGCCGAGGAGCTGCCCGCGCCGGTAGCCGTGCCTGCGCCCGCCAAGAAAGAAGAAGGCCCGCCACAGCTGCTCGGCGATACGCCGGCCATGCGCGCGCTGTTCCGCGCCATTGGTCGTCTCGCACAGGCGCCCTTGTCGGTGTTGATCAATGGCGAAACCGGCACCGGCAAGGAACTGGTGGCGACCGCATTGCACCGCGAGTCACCGCGTGCCAAAGGTCCGTTCGTCGCACTCAATACCGCCGCGATCCCGGCCGAGCTGCTGGAAAGCGAACTGTTCGGCCACGAGGCCGGCGCCTTCACCGGCGCGACCAAGCGCCATATCGGCCGTTTCGAACAGGCCGATGGCGGCACTTTGTTCCTCGATGAAATCGGCGACATGCCGCTGGCCTTGCAGACCCGGCTGCTGCGCGTGCTGGCCGAAGGCGAGTTCTTCCGCGTTGGTGGCCGCGAACTGATCTGCGTCGATGTGCGGGTGGTCGCAGCCACCCATCAGGATCTGGAAACGCTGGTCGAACACGGCCGCTTCCGTGCTGATCTGCTGCACCGGCTGGACATGGTGCGCTTGTTGCTGCCGCCGCTGCGCGAGCGTCTTGGCGATGTGCCGCAACTGGCCGAGAACTTCCTGCTCAATGCCGCACGCCGCCTCGACATGCCACCCAAGCGCCTGTCCGTCGCAGCGGTAAAGGCATTGCGCGAACACAATTGGCCCGGCAACGTCCGCGAGCTGGAAAACGTCTGCTGGCGATTGGCGGCATTGGCGGTCGCCGATACCGTGTCGGCCGACGACGTCCAAGCGGCATTGAACCGTGGTGGCCGCGCCGCAGCAGGCACTGCAGTGGCGACTCCGGAACACTGGGACAGGGCATTGGCGGCGTGGGCTCGCCAGCGCCTGGCCGAGGGTGCCAAGGGCCTGCATGCCGAGGCACGCGAGCGTATGGATAACGTGCTGCTGGAAGTGGCGCTGGATTTCACCGAGGGTCACCGTGCCGATGCCGCCGCCCGGCTCGGACTCGGCCGTAACACCGTTACCCGCAAACTTGGGCCTGGGCGTCGTCGCGGTAGTTGAGCGCGGCACCGGCCTGTTCGTTCTGTTGCAAGGAGATATCGATGCGCATCCTGCTTCCTCTTACCGCCCTGGCCGCCACCGCGTTGCTCAGTGCCTGCGGCACCAGTCCGGGCACCAGGTCCGAACCACCGCCCGCGCCGATGGCTACGGTCAGTACCGCCAGGATGGCCGAGGCCAATCTGGCGCCGGCCTCGGCCAGTCTGGTCAGCGGTCGCCTGGCCTTGGTGCCGGAAGCCGGCGGCGTTCATATCACCGGCGTGATCGGTGGCCTGCAACGCGGTCAGCAGGCCGCCTTCCATGTGCATGAAAAGGGTGACTGCAGCGCGGTGGATGCGAGCAGTGCCGGTGGCCACTTCAATCCCGCCATGCAGCAGCACGGCCGCGCAGCCGCCGGTGCGCACCATGCCGGCGACATGGACAACCTGCAGGCCGATGCCAAAGGTGTGGCGCACGTGGACGTTCATCTTCGCGGCGTTACCCTCGGCGGTGGTGCTGCAAACGACGTCGCTGGGCGCGCACTGGTGGTACATGCGTCAGCCGACGATTACCGCAGCCAACCGGCCGGCAATGCCGGTGCGCGTGTTGCCTGCGCGGTGATCCGCGTGGTGCGCTGAGCGTGTCGCCAGGCACGCAGATAACGATTCGATCCAGACCAGCAAGGGAGTTACTCAGATGCGACTGATCCATACCAGCTTGTTCCTCGCCAGCGCCCTGGCGCTGACCGCCTGTAACAAGGGCGCAGAGCCCGATGCCGCGCCGGCGGATACCGTCACGCCAGCGGCGGCCACCACGCCGGCCGCCGACCCGGCTGCTCCGCCGGAAATGGCCAAGCCAATCGCCACTGCCCATCTGCAGCCGACCAAGGACAGCACCGTTGCAGGCACCATCAATTTCAGTCTGGTCGATGGCCAGCTGCGCGCCAGCGGTGACATCACCGGCCTGAAGCCGGACACCGAGCACGGCTTCCATATCCACGAAAAGGGTGATTGCAGCGCGCCGGACGGCACCAGCGCCGGCGGCCACTTCAACCCGGGCAACAGCGAGCACGGCAGCATCAGTGCGGCGATGCATCACGGTGGCGACATGCCCAACATCAAGTCCGACGCGCAGGGCAATGCGCACATTGACGGGCCGGTGGCAAGCAACGTCAACGTTGGTGTCGGCGATGGCTTCGACATCGTCGGTCGTGGCCTGATCGTCCATGCCGACCCGGACGACTACAAGACCCAGCCGACCGGCAATGCAGGTGCACGCCTGGCCTGTGCGGTGATCACCAAGGTGCAGTGACTTTCTCCCTCCCCTGCGCGTTGCGCAAGGGAGGGGGCAGTGCATGCAGTACTGCGGGTACAGAAAAGGCCGCTTGCGCGGCCTTTTCTGCACTCACCAGCGCGTACTCAATGCGCCAGCAGGGCCTTCGCATCCTGTCCGGCATTCACGTGCACGTACAGCACGTCGATGCCATGCGCTTCCAACACCGCGGCCATCTGCCGCTGGCGCATCATGTACTGCTCGTACACGCGCTGCAGGCGGTCGCAGTCGTTCTTGTCCTGCGCGTAATGCGCACACCAACCCGCCGGATCGAACAAGGCCATCCGCACTTCGCCGCCGACGTAACGCAGCAACGGTTCGGGTGAGGCGTCCAGCCATTGTTCTTCGTTGGGCGCGAACATCGCCGTCTCCAGTATCGGCCACAAGTCCGCCAGGCCCTGGTTGTCGTACTGCATGGCCATCATCGCGGCCAGGTCGTTGACGGTGAAATAGCGCGCATGTTCGATCTGCGCGGCGAAACTGTTCTGTGCCAGCAGTGCGGTGTCCGGCTGTGCCATGCCATTGGCCAGCAGCACTTCTTCCAGCGCATCACGCACCTCATGGCGCACCCCCGCTTCGCCGCCAGCCAGCACGAACGGCAGCAGCCGCAGCGCACCGCCGGTCAGCGCAGGATCGGCCTGCAGCGGCAGCGGGATCTCGCCATTGGCATCGGCACCAAACGCCAGCAGGCGAGCACCATGATTGCGGCCGGGGGCACGCATCTGCAGCTCTTCCAGGCGCCGATGAATGGGCAGGCCGGGGCGCAGCACTTCGGCCGGGTCGAAATGCGCGGCGGCGAACACCAGGTCCAGTTCGCTGACCTGCGGGACCAGCTTGGTCAGGTCACGGCCGATCAGCGCTGCCAGTTCGCCAGCCTGCTCGGAGCCCAGGGCTGCCTTGCCGGGCTGCTCGCCGCCAGCCAGTTCCAGTGCCACTACGCCAAGGGCGTTCACGTCGGGGTTTGAATTGCTCATGATTCGCGGTTGGCCCATCACGGCCTCGAAGCTACACTCAACACCATTATGCCTGCTATCGCGTGCAGGCCACTTTGAACACTCTTTCCCATGTCAGGTACCCGCATGCCCAGCGCTCGACCCGTCGCCATCCTCGGTGGTGTCCGCATTCCGTTCTGCCGTCAGAACACCGCTTATTCGGACGTTGGCAATCTCGGCATGTCGGTCCGTACGCTTGGGGCGCTTGTTGAACGGTTTGGCCTGCATGGCCAGCAGTTGGGCGAAGTGGCGATGGGCGCGGTGATCAAGCATCCCAGCGACTGGAACCTCGGCCGCGAGGCTGCACTGTCGTCCGGGCTGTCGCCGCTGACCCCGGGCATCACCCTGCAGCGCGCCTGCGGCACCTCGCTGGACAGCATCATCACCGTCGCCAACAAGATCGCCCTGGGGCAGATCGAGTCCGGCATCGGCGGCGGTTCGGACACCACCTCCGACGTGCCGATCGTCTACGGCAAGAAGCTGCGCGCGCGCCTGCTGGCCGCCAACCGTGCCAAGAGTACCGGCGACAAGATCCGCACCCTGCTCAAGGGCTTCAAATTCTCCGAGCTCAAGCCCGAGTTCCCCGGCGTGGCCGAGCCGCGCACCGGCAAAAGCATGGGCGACCACTGCGAGGACATGGCCAAGGAATGGAACATCTCGCGTGAAGCGCAGGACGAATGGGCGGTGTCCTCGCACAAGAAGCTGGCTGCCGCCTACGAGCGCGGTTTCTTCAGCGACCTGATCGCGCCGTTCCGCGGCGTCGAGCGCGACAACATCCTGCGCCCGGATACTTCGCTGGAAAAGCTGGCGACCTTGAAGCCGGCCTTCGACAAGGTGTCTGGCCGTGGCACCCTGACCGCCGCCAATTCCACGCCGCTGACCGATGGCGCCGCTGCGGTGCTGTTGGCCAGCGAAGAGTGGGCACGCGCACACGGCCACGAGCCGCTGGCGTATCTGCGTGATTCGCAGGTTTCGGCGGTGGACTTCGTGCATGGCGAAGGCCTGCTGATGGCACCGACCATTGCCGTGCCGGAAATGCTCAAGCGCAATGGCCTGACCCTGCAGGATTTCGATATCTACGAAATCCATGAAGCCTTCGCCGCGCAGGTGCTGTGCACGCTGAGCGCCTGGGAAAGCGAGGACTACTGCCGCAACCGCCTGGGCCTGGATGCAGCGCTGGGCCGCATCGACCCGGCCAAGATCAACCCACTGGGGTCGTCGCTGGCCACCGGCCACCCGTTCGCCGCCACCGGCGCCCGCATCATCGGCACCGTGGCCAAGGAGCTGGCTGCTCGCGGCGGCGGTCGTGCACTGGTATCGATCTGCACCGCCGGCGGCATGGGCGTGGTCGCCATCGTCGAGCGCTGATGCGCCGTTTGTAGTGCCGAGCCATGCTCGGCAGAGGCCTTACCGGTGATGCCCCCTGCCGACCATCGGTCGGCACTACGGCGTGATCGCCATTGTTGAGCGCTGATGCAGTTGATGTAGTGCCGAGCCATGCTCGGCAGAGGCATTCCCGGTGATGCCCCTTGCCGACCATGGGGCGGCACTACAGGGCCCTTGCAGGGCCCGGCCTGGCACCCCTATTGTCTGCTCACCAAAGGACGGGGGTAGGGCATGAAGCGCATCGCGATTGGTTTGGCCGTGCTGTTGTCAGGTGTGGCGGCGCCTGTCGCTGCCATGACCTTCATGAAAGTGGAGCACGTCTGCCCGATCGGCGGTGAGCGCTTCAGTGCGCAGGAAGTGGGTTCGGGCACGGCGTTCGGCCACTTCCTCGATGGCCGCCTGCATGGCGCCATCCAATCGCCATGGCCGCTGGTGTCCTGCCCGGGCAACGGCTTTGTCATCTACAAGGACGACTACAGCGCCGACGAGATCAAGCGCCTGACGGCCGTGGTCGATAGCGACGAGTACCAACGCATGCGTGGTGCTGAAACCAGCTACTGGTTGCTGGCGCGCTTGTTCGAAGCGGTCGATGCGCCGCTGAAGGACCGTGCCGGGGTGCTGCAAAGCGCGACCTGGCAGGCATCACCCGAACAATACCCGCGTTATGTGCAAGCGGCATCGGCGGCAGCTGCACAGCAATGCCCGGATGCACGCGTCGCTGCCGAACGCGATGAGCCCTGGCTGTACTGCCAGATGCTGTTGGGCGAATGGGAGCGCAGGTTGTCGCGCTTCGATGCCGCGCGCACGCGTTTCGAGCGCCTGCAGCCGCTGCCAGAGCGTGCGGTGCCTGGACAGGATCGCGAACGCGCGCGTCGCCAATACGTCGCCGAAATCGCACAGCAGCTGCAACTGATCGCCGACAACAACCCAATGAATACCATGGCGGTGGATGCGAATGCACCGCCGGCCAAAGAGGCTGCAGAGGGGGCAACTGCACGCATTGGCGGCACCCCTGACAATTCGCAAGAGGCAGCGCAGGCGGCAGCAGATACCGCTGCAACGGCGGCCGATGCGTCAGCCGAAGCGGCAGCATATGCGGCAGATGCTGCTGCAGATGCCGCCTATACCGGTGGAATGACCACGGATGCCGCTGCTGCTGCAGCGGCCGCTGCGGAAGCAGCTGCAGCCGCTGCAGCTGACGCCGAGTCGACATCGACCAAGCGCTGAGTGGTGTTGTTCTGCAGGCTGCCCAGCGGCGGGCCTTCCCCATGTGATGCCAAGGACGCAGGTGCGGTCGCCCTGGAGGCAGCCTGTTCGAGTCTCACAGGAGACGTAACGAATGGACGAGTTCAACCCGTATGCTGCGCCGGAGGGATTGCCGCCACCGCTTGCCAACACCAGCCCGGACAACGGCACCTGCTGACTCGATGGAGATCAGCTGTTGGCCTTGCCGCATAGCGATCTGCCGCGCTACTGCGTCAAATGTGGCAAGCCGGCGCTGGAGTACCGCCAGCGCATGTTCTACTGGCATTCACCGTGGATGTATCTGCTGATCCTGCTGCACTTTCTGGTCTATCAGATTGCCGCACTCGCGGTGCGCAACGTCGGCCTGTGTTCGGCGCGTCACCAGCGGCGGCTGATAGTTCGGCAGCGGCCAACGAACCCCGGGCAAGCGCGATGCGCCCGGGTGTTGCAGTACCAGCTCAGTTCCCGTCGGCCACCTGCGTGTGATCCAGCAGGAACTGGCTGATGGCCTGGCGCAGTGGCAGGTCATCGGTACGCTGCGCCAATGCATCTGCGCGCAGTGCGTGTTCGTGGGCCGCGGCAACATCGCCCAGGTTGGAATGACGTTCGGCCAACGCCAGGTGGATCGAAGCTTCATAGCTGATCGCCTGCGCTGCGCTGGCAAGCATCAAGGCGTGGCTGTAGTGCGCGATGGCGAGATGATCATCGCCGGTGAAGTCGGCCAGCGTTTCCCACAGGAATGGATGATCACGGCCCGCCGCAGCGATTGAATCGCAGTAAGCGTGCAGCTGCGCATACAGCGAAGCACTGGTGTCTTCCTCGCCCTCTTCACAGGCGTTGAGGATGGCATCGGTCAGCTCGACCACGCGCGCATGGATATCCGGGGGTATGTTCATTGTGGCTCGTTGCGGAAAACGTTGAAGGTGTGCCAGCAGGTGCTCAGCCCGGCAAACGCGGGAAGCCATGTGCATCGCGTTCTTCGGCCACGGCCTGATCCTGGATCTGCTGCTGCAGGGTGCGGCGTTGGATCGGCTGCGGCGTTTCGCCGCGGCGCTGGCGCACCGCATTGAGCAGGCATTGACTGGCCAGCGCTTGCTCGTCCTGTGCGGCAAACACCTCGCCCAAGGCTTCCCAGGCATCCGCGCCGGCATCCTGGGCGATGGCCCGGTGCAGGAATTCCTCGGCTTGCGACCATTGGCCCTGGCCAGCGGCCAGGCGCGCCAAGCCCAGCAGCAGGGCAGGACTGTTGGGGTGCGCCTGCAGCCAGCGTTGGGCGCTTGCCCGGCGCGAATCGAATTTCTCCACCGGCAGCTGCGTGTACAGGCTGACCAGTGCTTCGTCCCAGTGGCTGTCGAGGGTCTGCTCGATGCTGCGCAGGGCGACGTCGGTCCAGTTCAGTGCCACCGCGCGCTGTGCATAGCGCGCCACCGCCTGCGGGCTGACGCGGAGCGACTTGGGTAGCACCTCCCAGCGAGCAGCCAGTGTATTGACGTCGCTGGCTTCGTCGAGCATCTGCAGGGCGAGCGTGGTTTCCAGTCCGGCAACGGCGCTCGGTGGCAGTACCTGCTGCTGGCGTAATGCACCCAATTGGCCGTACGCCTCCTCGGCGCGACCGGCGCGTTGCAAGGCCTCGGTACGCAGCCACAGGCCGCGTGGCGGCAGCGGTTGCAGGGTCGGCAGGTCCAGCGCGTTGATCGCTTCCAGTGGCTTGTCCAGCTGCAGCCAGCGCTCGGCGCTGTGCAGGGCGTGCAGGTGTGGGTCGGCTTCGGCCAGTTGCTGCAGGTGCTGGCCGGCGCTGCTGTTGTCCTCGCGTGCCTCGGCCGCACGCATCGCGGCAACCAGGGCGATCGGACGTACGGCTTTCTCGGTTGCGGCGCTCTGCAGCAGTTTTTCGGCGCGCTGCCATTGGCCGTTGTCCAATGCCTGCAGGCCATCGATCAGGCGCGCGCGGCCCTGCTTGCGGCGATGCCGTGCCCAGGCCCGGAACGGGGTGCTGATCAGCGACCACAGCAGCCATACCAGCAAGGCGGCGATCAGCACCGCCAAGGCGGCCTGCGGCAAGGTGGCGATGTAGTCATGGTCGCCGGCACGGACAATCACTTCGCCCAGGGCGCGCACCGAGTCCTGACCCAGCCATTGCGCGCCAAAGATGCCGATGGCAGCGACGACCAATACCAGCAGCAGCGAACGGAAAGCCTTCATGGTGCGTCCTTGGCGGCGCGCGTGCTGCGCAGTTGCTGCAGGGTGCTGCCGAGTTCCGGCAGATTGGGGCGCAGTTCCACGCTGCGCATCTCGCGCAGTTCACGGCGGCGCAGCTGGCGCTGCGGTGAATCCGGCCACAGCCGCTGCAGCCAGCCGTCTACACGGTCCAATGCCTGCTGCCAGGCCTTGTCATCGCCACGTTCGAGGGCGGCGCGGGCCAGGCTGAGCTCGATCTGCAGTGAGTCGTTGGCGGCGATGCGTTCGGAGCGGGCAACCAGGACCTTGCCGTCGGCCGGACGGATCTGCACCAGTGGTGACAGCACCTGTTGCCACCATGGCTGCTGGGTGTCGGCTGGCAGCTGCAGGTGTTCGGGCAGACGCTCCAGTTCAGCGGACCACTGTTCAAGCTGGACAGCGGTGAGGGCGCGTACGCCTGGGCCCAATGCATCCAGCGCATTGCGTTCCTGGATCAATGCCTGGCGCAGATTGAGGTAGTCCGGGCTGTCGATGCCTTCCAGTGCGTTGGCAGCCAATGCGTACAGACGCCGCGCACCGTCCAGGTCGCCGGCAAAGGTCAGCCGTTGCTGGGCCTGGTTGAGTAGCAACTCGGCCTCTTCGCGGCGTACGGCCTGCGCGCCCTGGCGCGAGCTGTCGGCCAACTGGGCGAAATTTTCTTCCAGCAGCGCGTTGCGCTGGCTCAGCCCCAGCACTTCATCGCGCAGCACGCGGTTGGTGGCGGCGGCGTCCTGGATGCTGCGGGCATTGGCGCGCTGGTCACGGCGCAGGGCTTCCAGCCCCTGCTGCATGGCGGTCAGTTGCTGGGTTGCGCTGTCGCGGGCCAGATCGGCCTGTAGCTGGCGGGTCTGCCAGCTGTGCCAGCCAAACCAGCCGCCAGCGCCCAATGCGGCGATGGCGATCAGCGGCAGGAGCCAGCGCAGGGGCCGGCGCGGTTGAGCGGGTGCGACGTCTTCATTCATCGGGGGGCAACATCCTTGGCGGGCGTGGCCACGACACAAGGGTGACCACGCTGTTGGTGCAGGCAAAGCATCGCCCGCGCGCTGCATGCCTGCAAGTCGCCTTTGCGTGTGTGCTCAGCCTGCGGCGGGGAAAAGTGCGGCGTGGGCGGCGCTGGCCAATTGCCCAGGCAAGGGCCCAGCAGCCAGGCTGATGTTGCGGAAACCATGTTCGCGGGCAAGCTCGGCCAGCCGCGCGCTGGCGGCAACCGCCGTGGCCTGTTGCCACTGCTCCAGCAGATCAGGTGGCAGATACGGCAGCACCGTCTGCAACGCTTCGCCACTGCTGATGGCCACCACATAAGGCGTCGGCAGCGCCTGCAAGCGGGCAATGGTGGCTTTGCTGACCGCTAGCGGCACGCGTTCGTAGACATCGATACGGTGCAGGGTGGCACCGCGCTCGCGCACCTGGGCGGCAATCACGCCGCGGCCACCGGGAGCGGTGACCAGGGCCACGCGCAGGCCGTGCAGCTGCTGCATGGCGGGCAGGGCCAGCAGGCCTTCACTGTCCATCCGGGTTGGCGCCTGCACATTGGTCGCGCCACGGCGGCGCAAGGCGCGGGCGGTGCCTTCGCCAACAGCAATCAGGCTGCCTGCGCGAAGCTCGGCCAACGGCAACAGCCGCGCAGCGGCTTCGGCGGCGGCAGGACTGGTGAATACCAGCCGGTCGTACTCGCGGGCTGCGTTCAGCTGTTCGCGCGTGGCCTCATCGGTGCGCATCTGCAGCCGCCAAGGTGACAACGCCAGCGTACGTGCACCCAAACGCGCAGCTGCACTGCGCAAGGTGTCGTGCTGCCCTTGTGGACGCATCGAGATGAGATGCCAGACCGTGTCGGCTGGCACATAGGCGGGGCGGTTCATTCCATGCATTATGCGGGCGCTTTCCGTTTTGCGTGCGCGTCCATGTCTGAACATTTTGATGACCCCGTGTTGCTGGAAAACCTTCAGCGCACTCTCACGGCAATGCCACCGGTTGCGGCGATGGGCATCCACATTGCCGGCTATGACAATGGTGTGCTGCGCATGCAGGCGCCGCTGGACGTCAACATCAACGACAAGGGCAATGCCTTCGGCGGCAGTCTGGCTTCGGTAATGACCCTGTCGGGCTGGGCGCTGGTGAGCATGCGCCTGGGCTTGGCTGGCAAGCAGGCCGAGGTCTATGTGGCCGACAGCAACATCCGCTACCGTGCGCCGGTTTATGGCGACCTGCTGGCGACCGCGCGATTGGCCCCGGACCAGGACTGGGATGAATTCCTGACCACGTTCAGCAAGCGCGGCCGCGCGCGGGTGACGGTACGGTCGGCGATCGAAGGTGGCGCGGCTGAGTTCGAAGGGCGCTTCGTTGCCCTCGGCAAAGGCTAAGATCGGCCATCACCGAGGGGAGCCTGCATGTACCGAAATCTGTTCAAGTCCGCGCTTGTCGCGCTGTTGCTGGCAGCCGGTACCGTCCAGGCGGAGGGCCCCAGCCGTGCTCAGCGCAGCAAGCTTGAGCCGACCAAGAACGCCTATGTAGCAGCGGTACGCTGGGGTGATTTCGACACGGCCGAAGGCTTTATTGATCCTTTGTACCTGCAGCAGCACCCGCTTACCGACCTGCAGCGCGAGCGCTATCGGCAGATCCAAGTGTCCAGCTACCGCGAACGTTCGGCCGGTGCCGGTGCCGATGGCAGCATCGAGCGGCGTGTCGAAATGGGCGTGATCAACCGCAATACCCAGGCCGAACGTCTGGTCATGGTGAATGAGCGCTGGCGTTGGGACCCGGAAGCCAAGCGCTGGTGGCAGGCCGCCGGTTTGCCGGATCTTTGGCAGGGACAATGAGGCATTGGCTGCATTTTCACCGGCTGTGCGACAATCCCTGCCCGCTTATCGACCCGTGACCTGAGTGAATTACGAAGAGTTGCTGGCCTTCGCCGGCCGAAATCCGATGTTGTCGCTGGCCCTGGTTGGCCTGACGGTGGCCATCATTGCCACCGAGGTCGCCCGCCTGTTCCGCGGCTATAAATCGCTCAAGCCGTCCGAATTGACCCATATGATCAATGCCGGCGGTGCGACCGTGATCGATCTGTCGGCTGCGGCCGACTTCGAGAAGGGCCATATTGCCGGCAGCCGCAATGTGCAGCCGGCGCAGTTGACCCCCGCGCACAAGCTGCTGGTCAACGCCAAGCAGAGCCCGGTGGTACTGCTGTGCCGTACCGGCAATGCCTCGGCAACAGCAGCCAAAACGCTGAAAAAAGCCGGTTATGAGCAGGTTTATGTGCTCGACGGCGGTTTGCCGGCATGGCAGGCGGCAGATCTGCTGTTGGTCAAAGGCCGCAACTGAGTCAGCAAATTTTCAGCAAGGGCTTGTGTAGGGGGGCAGCCGCCCCCATCGCTGGTCTTGTACCAATCCCATTCAATGAACAATCTGTTCTGGAGTCTTGAGCAATGTCCGAAGAGAACACCAACGGCGTAGTCCCGGCCGACGAATCCGCCAACGGCCCGGCTTTCACCATCGAGAAGATCTACGTCAAGGACGTTTCGTTCGAGTCGCCGAACTCCCCGGTCATCTTCAACGAGAACGTGCAGCCGGATCTGCAGCTGAACCTGAACCAGAAGGTGCAGCGCCTGTCCGACACCGCTTTCGAAGTGGTGCTGGGCGTGACCCTGACCTGCAAGGCCGGCGACAAGACCGCCTATGTGGCCGAAGTGGAGCAGGCTGGCGTGTTCGGCCTGATCGGTCTGGAGCCGCAGGCAATCGACGTGCTGCTCGGCACCCAGTGCCCGAACATCCTGTTCCCGTACGTGCGTTCGATGGTGTCGGACCTGATCCAGGCTGGCGGCTTCCCGCCGTTCTACCTGCAGCCGATCAACTTTGAAGGCCTGTACGCCGAAACCCTGCGTCAGCGTCAGCAGCAGGGTGAGCCGTCGCTGGCCGACTCCGAGCCGGCTGGCAACGCCTGATCGGCGTCTGCGTTTCTGTATGAGTACGAACGACGCAGAAAAGATCGCCGTTGTCGGCGCGGGCTCCTGGGGCACCGCGCTGGCCACACTGTTGGCCAGGCACGGTCATACGACCGTGCTGTGGGGACGTGATGCAGCGGTAATCGAGGCGATTGATCAGCGTCATGAGAATCCCCGGTATTTGCCGGGGATTCCCTTGCCAGAATCTTTGCGCGCCAGCACCGACCTGGCTGCCACCGTTGCCGGGGCAGACTGGATCCTGGTGGTGGTGCCTTCGCATGCCTTTGCCGAAACCGTGCGCGCGCTGGCGCCACTGCGGCCGGCCGGGGCAGGCGTGGCCTGGGCAACCAAGGGCTTCGAGCCCGGCTCAGGCCGTTTCCTGCATGAAGTAGCGCGTGAAGTGCTGGGCCCGGACGTGCCGTTGGCCGTCGTCACCGGCCCGTCCTTCGCCAAGGAAGTCACCCTGGGCCTGCCCACCGCCATCACCGTCCACGGTGATGACGAGGCGTTCGCCCAACAGGTGGCCGACGCCATGCACGGCCCGGCGTTCCGCGCCTATACCGGTGACGACATGGTCGGTGCCGAGCTGGGCGGGGCGATGAAGAATGTATTGGCAGTGGCAACCGGCGTGGCCGACGGCATGCAGCTGGGCCTCAACGCCCGTGCTGGCCTGATCACCCGCGGCCTCAACGAAATGCTGCGACTGGCGGCTGCCATTGGTGGCAAACCGGAAACCCTGATGGGTCTGGCCGGCCTCGGCGATCTGGTCCTGACCAGTACCGGCGATCTGTCACGTAATCGGCGCCTGGGCCTGGCACTCGGCCGCGGCCAGAGCCTGCCCGATGCAGTGAAGGAAATCGGCCAGGTGGTGGAATCGGTGCAGACCGCTGATGAAGTCATGCGTCAGGCCGACCGCCACGGCATCGATCTGCCGATCTCCAAGGCAGTGCAGTCGGTACTGCATGGCGAACTGAGCCCCTCCGAAGGCCTGCAGCAGCTGCTGGCCCGTGAGCAGAAGCCGGAGTACCCGGACACGCTGTTCAAGTAAGGACGCGCGAAGATCAAAGAAAAAGCCCGGCTATGCCGGGCTTTTTTGTTTTTTGTAGTGGGGGGGCCCCCCCAGGGGGGGGGGGGGGGAGGGGGGCCCAACCCCCGCACGGGGGGGGCGCAACCCCCCCCCCCCAGGGGGGGCAGCAGGGGGGGGGTGGGG
>NZ_JBRREH010000087.1:0-21481 GCF_056760175.1 Stenotrophomonas sp. STEN021
TCACCTATCGAATTGCGCTCATGGTAATTAATCTGTATTTGTGCCCCCGCCAAACCGCCCGTGGGGGCCCGTAAACCGGCCCCCACTTTCTATCCGAGCCACGGCCCAGGTCCGCGATGTCCACCCTTCCCGACGTACCGCTTCCCTCGTCTTCCTCGCCTACGTCCAACCCAGGTTCGCCGTTGCTCGGTTTCGCCCTGGATCTGTTGATCGGCATTGCCACGTTGCTGTTCCTGAGTGTGCTGGGTGGTTTGGCCTGGGGCGTGTGGCGCGGCATCGAGGTCGGCATGCAGGCCTCTCGCGAAGGGGCTGCCCCGGCAGCATCGGAGCTGATGACGGCATTGGGCGCGCCAGGCGCTTTGGCGCAGATGCTGATCGCATTGGTCTCCACTGGCGGTGCAGCGCTGCTGCTGTACTTCCTGCGTCGTCGTGCCAGCCCGGCCGAACGTGCACAGTCGCACCAGGCCATACGTCGTGCGTCCACCTGGGGCTGGATTGCGCTCGTCGCAGCCGGGGTTTTCCTGGGTAGCAGCGCTATTGGCTGGATCGCCAAGCAGATGGGGGTGGAGCCAGTGCCAACCAACCTGCTGTTGATGCAGCAGGCATGGGCGCAATACCCGCTGTTCCTGATCGTGTTTGCGGTGCTACTGGCACCAGCCTACGAAGAAGTATTGTTCCGGCGCGTGTTGTTCGGGCGCCTGTGGGCCGCCAACCGTCCTTTGCTGGGTATCGTGCTCAGTAGTTTGGCGTTTGCCCTGGTGCATGAAATCCCTGGCACCAGTCCCAACAGCTTCCCGGCGATGCTGCAGCTTTGGTTGATTTACGGTGGCATGGGCGCCGCATTTGCATGGGTTTATCGCAAGACAGGAACCTTGTGGGCGGCGGTAATCGCGCATGCTCTGAACAATGCGGTTGCCTTGGCCGCGATGGTGCTGTTCGGCGCACAATAAAGCTGCCAACGGTTGACGAAAAATTAAGCAAGACACTCGCACACTGCATACGTGAACGAGGGGGATCCCGGATGAAAGCTGTTGGACTAGCCGTTGTTGCCGCGCTGTTGCTCAGCGCATGCGCCACCACCACCTCTCCGACCGGGCGCCGCCAGGTCGTAGGCGGCGTTTCCCAGCAGCAGCTGGATCAACTCGGTGCGCAGGCCTTTGCGGAAACCAAGGCCAAGCAGACCCTCAACCGCGATGCCAAACAGAACGCCTACGTGCAATGCGTGGTCAACGCCTTGGTGGCGCAGCTGCCTCAGCAATACCATGGCGTACGGTGGGAGACCGCCGTATTCGTCGACAAGGAACCCAATGCCTTCGCCCTGCCCGGCGGCAAGGTTGGGGTCAATACCGGCATCTTCACCGTGGCCAAGAACCAGGATCAGCTGGCGGCGGTGATCGGTCATGAAATAGGCCATGTGATCTCACGTCACCACGAAGAGCGACTGACCCGACAACAGGGCACGCAGTTGGGGCTGGGTATTCTGGGCGCGCTTGCTGGGGCTGCCTACGGCGACACCGGCGTCAACGCGGTCAATCAGTTTGGCGCAATGGGCGCGCAAGGCCTGATCCTGCTTCCTGGTTCGCGCACCCAGGAAAGTGAGGCTGATGTGGTTGGGCAACGGCTGATGGCACAGGCCGGGTTTGACCCATCACAAGCGGTGAATCTATGGCAGAACATGATGGCAGCCAGCGGAAATCGCTCCCCGCAATGGCTTTCTACCCATCCCGACCCCGCCAACCGTATCCGTGAGTTGCAACGTGATACACCTGCATTGGAGCCTGTATTTCAGCAGGCTAGGCGCTCTGGTGTAGTCCCACGTTGTGGTTAGTTGTAGGGAAATGCTGCAGTACACCATCAGAAGTGATTTCTCCGTCAAATAATTTCTGATACGTTTGTGTGCTCGGTTTCGTTCCGATAGTTTGAATTTCTACCGCCACGGCGGCCCCTTCGAGGTGAAACATGATTTTCCGCAGCCAAAAGCACGCCGTGCTCTCCCTCCTCATCGCCACTGCATTGGGCGGTGTTGTCGTCGCCGACGCTGCGGCGCAGTCGCGCTCGTCCGAGCGCCGTGGCAACAAGGACAGTGCCAAGGCTGAAGTGCTGTACCCGGAAGCTACCCGCGTTGACCCGAAGGGCAAGGCCTCCTCGAAGATGGGCAGCAAGCTCAACAAGCTTTTCGCGGCTTACAACAAGCAGGAATTCGCGGAAACCCGCACCCTGGCCGATGAAATCATCGCTTCTGCGGATGCCAACGATTACGACAAGGCCGTTGCCAACCAGCTGGCATCGCAGGCTGCTTACAACCTTGACGACAGCGCCGCTGCCAAGCAGTACCTGCAGCAGGCCATCGCCCTGAACCAGCTGGACAACAACGGTCACCTGCAGGCGATGTTGATGCTGGCCCAGCTGCAGCTGCAGGATGATCAGCTCGCGGAAGGTCTGGCCAACCTGGACAAGTACTTTGCCGAGTCCAAGTCGAACAAGCCCGAAGAACTGATCATCAAGGGCCAGGCGCTGTACCAGAGCGAAAAGTACGCCGAGGCCATCCCGGTGCTGAAGGCCGCCATCGCCGCCTCGCCCGAGCCGAAGGACAACTGGAACCAGTTGTTGATGGCGTCCTACGCTGAAGCCGGCCAGACCGGTGAAGCGGTGAAGGAAGCCGAGGCACTGGCGGCCAAGAACCCGGCCGACAAGAAGGCCCAGCTCAACCTGGCCAGCATGTACATGCAGGCCGACCAGATGGACAAGGCTGCCGCAGTGATGGACAAGCTGCGCGCGGCTGGACAGCTCACCGAAGAGCGCGAATACAAGCAGTTGTATTCGATCTACGCCAACACCGACAACAAGGAACGGGACGTCATTGCGGTGATCAACGAGGGTATCTCCAAGGGCATCCTCAAGCCGGATTACCAGACTTACCTGGCGCTGGCGCAGTCGTACTACTACACCGAGCAGGTGCCGCAGGCGATCGAAGCCTGGAGGAACGCGGCTCCGTTGTCCAAGGACGGTGAAACGTACCTGAATCTGGCCCGCGTTTTGCATCAGGAGGGTCGTATTCCCGAAGCCAAGCAGGCCGCGCGTGACGCATTGGCCAAGGGCATCAAAAACCCGGCTGATGCAAACAAAATCATCAACCTGAAGTAAGCAGGAATAACGCCTGAACAGCTGCATTTTTGATGCGCAGCTGGTCAGGATTGGTATAAGCTTGGAGGTTCCTGCGGTGTCATGCACCGCTGAATCAGGGGTGGCTTCACACCACCACCCCGACCCCACTAAAGAGTTCTTGGCGCATGACGGAACAACTGGTCTTCCACCACAGGTATGACACCCAGAAAGAAACGGGCCTGAGCTGGCCGCGTATCGCGGGTATCGCATTTGTAATCGCACTGCATCTCGCAGCCCTGATGATGCTCCTGATTCCGGCCGTTGCCCCCAAGGCAGCTGCGGAGAAGGAACGCAACGTCATGGTGACGTTGGTCGACGCTCCGCCGCCGCCACCACCACCGCCGCCGCCGCCGCCGCCGCAGGACACCCCGCCGCCGCCGGTCAAGAACCTGGCGCCGCCGAAGGCTTCGCCGCTGCCGCCGCCGCCGGAAGCACCGGTGATCGACGTGCCGGAACCGCGTCCGAACGACGTGGTAACCCCGCCTTCGCCGCCGACGCCGCCGTCACCGCCGGTTGATATCCAGGCCAGCGTGGATATCTCGTCCAAGGCCATGAATCCCCCGCGCTACCCGCCGGCTGCGCTCCGCGCAGGCGTCCAGGGCGAGGTGATCCTGATCATTGATGTCGACGCCAGCGGCAACGTCACCAATGTGTCTGTCGAGAAGTCCAGTCGCAACCGCGACCTCGACCGAGCTGCAATGGAAGCGGCGCGCAAGTGGAAGTTCAACCCCGCCCAGAGCGGCGGGGCGAAGGCAGCTGGTCGCGTCCGCGTCCCGGTCAACTTTGCGCTCTGAGTGATCCATGGGGCGGCTCTGATAGCCGCCACCAGGTCAGGTCAACATTAGCTATACCCTTTAACACCACACACAACAAAGGTAAGCGTCATGCTGCAGGAAATTTTCATCGCCGCTGCTGCCGGGGGCAACGCAAACAACGCTCTCTCGCAGATGGGCTTCGAGCATCTGATCCACGAAATGACCACCAAGCCGGGCGACTTCGCCGTTTCCTGGGTTGTTCTGTTGACCCTGGTGATCATGTCGGCGATGTCCTGGTACTGGACCGTGATCAACATCTTCCGTACCGCTCGCCTGAAGTCCGCAGCTGATCGCGTGCCGTCGCAGTTCTGGGATGCCCCGAACGCACAGGACGCCATCCGCGCCATGGAAGAGCAGCCGGCTTCGGAGCCGTTCTCCAAGATCGCTCTGGACGCAGCCCAGGCTGCTGCCCACCACCAGCAGGCTGGTGCTTCGGAAACCCTGAGCCGTTCGGAATTCGTTGACCGCGCCCTGCGTCAGGCCGTGACCCGCGAATCCAACAAGCTGCAGGGCGGCATGATCCTGCTGGCCACCGTCGGTGCAACCGCTCCGTTCGTGGGTCTGCTGGGTACCGTGTGGGGCATCTACGGCGCGCTGATCAAGATCGGTGCAACCGGTTCGGCCTCGATCGACGCCGTTGCCGGCCCGGTGGGTGAAGCACTGATCATGACCGCCATCGGTCTGTTCGTGGCTATCCCGGCCGTGTTCGCCTTCAACTTCTTCAGCAAGATCAACAGCGCGACTGTCAGCAAGTTCGACACCTTCGCTCACGATCTGCACGACTTCTTCGCCACCGGTTCGCGCGTTCGCTAATCCGGCAGCTCAAGCAAGTCTTCGCAACGATATAGACGGAGCCCGTTATGGCTTTCAGTAGTGGTAACAGCAGCGGCCCGATGGCCGACATCAACGTCACTCCCCTCGTGGACGTGATGTTGGTGCTGCTGATCATCTTCATCATCACGGCTCCCCTGATGTCCCACAAGGTCAAGGTGGAGTTGCCGGAAGCCAACCTGATCCAGAACCCGGATACTGCGCCTGATCGCAAGAATCCGATTACGGTGGCGGTCAAGGAAGACGGCAAGCTCTACTGGAACGACGAAGAGGTCTCCAAGGAGACCTTGGAGTCGCGTTTCGCGACCGCTGCACAGCAGACGCCGCAGCCGCCGCTGAACCTGCGTGGTGACAAGACCACCAAGATGAAGGTGATCAACGAAGTCACCAAGATCGCGCAGGGCCAGGGCATGCTGGACGTCGGTTTCGTTGCCACCAAAGAAAAGGGGCAATAAGACATGGCATTCAGTAGTGGTGGTAACAGGGGCCCCATGGCCGACATCAACGTTACGCCCCTCGTGGACGTGATGCTGGTGCTGCTGATCATCTTCATCGTTACCGCGCCGATCATGACGTACCCGATCGCCGTGGATCTGCCGCAGCGCGTGATCAACCCGCCGCCGCAGCTGCGTGAACCGCCGCCGCCGATCGACCTGCGTGTCGACGCCAGCAACCAGGTTTACTGGAACAACAGTCCGGTGAACGTGGGCGATCTTCAGCAGAAGATGGAAGAAGAAGTACAGAAGGATCCGACCAACCAGCCGGAACTTCGCATCGAAGCAAGCCCGGATTCCGAGTACGACGTCATGGCCAAGATCCTGGCCCAGGCGAAGAACGCTCAGATGAAGAAGATTGGCTTCGTGCAGTAAGCAATACTGCAATACCAAGTCATGACGCGACTGGAAAACGCCCTCCTTGCGGGGGCGTTTTTTTTGCTGTTTTTTTTGCCAGCGACGTTTGCCAGGCGCGGCGCTGTCGGCAACCGCTGCTTCGGCGCCAGCGAAGGTAAAGCTGGCAGAACTGGCCGATCAAATACCCAAGCAGAGAAGATCAAGCCCCTCCCCTGCTTGCGGGAGAGGGGTTGGGATGAAGGCAGAGCGGAATCGTCTTTTCAAACGGCTTCCAATTTGTCCGAAGCCGGAGAAGCACCTGCCCGCAAGCCAGCTATCCGGCACTGCCCGCAGGGCTGCCAGGGCATGCAGACACCAGGAATTCGAACCGTGTTCCCAGGCCAATGCCGTGGGTGCAGATCTCGCTCGAGGTAGGTTCGCAGCAGGTACTTATCCACATGGCAGTGGGGATAGCTCGGAGCGGCGCGGGCCGCAGCAAGGAACTGCCGCAAAAGCCTGTGGATTACTGTTCAACGCTCCACGTGGAAACCCTTCGGCTCGGCGTTGAGGGGCTTGGCGAACCCGCGCCCAAGACTGTGGATATCTTTGCCGGAATCGCGACCGCCATACACCAAGCTGCCCTGCCCGCCCCCTTTGACGGGAATGTGGGTAACCCGACCCGGAACGCCGACTCGGGTTCCGCCAGCTCACGATGGAAAGCGCAGTTCTTTGCTTGAATCCCGACAGCTGGGCATGAAGAAGTGGCATTTGCGGGCAGGCCGGCAAGAACCGGATGCACGGGCCAAAGCATCTACAGGTCAGTAGATCGGCGATGAAGGCCGAACATAGAGATTAATTAGCTGATTTTATGCTGTGCAAATTTCATTGTTTGCCAGGCGTGAGCAGCCCTGGAAGGGCCTGCCTGCAAGGAAAGCCAACCACTGTCAGCTTGCTTGCAGACCGAGCAAAGGCGGGCTTGTGCGAAGCTCGCACCACTTGAAGCCGCATTGAAGCCTGTGGATAAGCGTGCTGCGCCGTTGTCGCAGGGCCGGTTTGGCAAACCGCAGGCATGGCTCAAAACGGCGTGATTCTGCTTATCCACAATGCTGAGCAGTTCAGCCAACGCCCTACGAAATGCTGTGGAAACGTATGTGGATAAGTGTGTGGATGCAATTTCATCCAGAGCCCGCCAGCGAGGCCAGCGGTTGGTGCGTAGTGCCCGCATGAAATGGCGCTTGCAGTGGTTTGTTGGAGTGAACGCAGCGCTGTTCGCTGATCTTCGCAGCATGCAAGCACACCTGAGCCGGTTTATCTGGTCAGGTTTTCGGCCTCGGCGATGGCTGCCAGATAGCCTGCCACGCTGGCTTCCAGCCCGGTATACAGGGCTTCGCTGATCAAGGCATGGCCGATGGAGACTTCCAGCACGTCGGGCACATGGGCCAGAAACGTGGCCAGATTGGCCTGCGAGAGGTCATGGCCGGCGTTGACGCCCAAGCCCGCTGCCTGCGCGCGACGGGCCGCATCGGCAAACAAGGCAAGTGATTCCCAGGGATCGCCGGCCGCATGGGCTTCGGCATAGGGGCCTGTGTATAACTCGATGCGATCCGCACCAAGTACAGCGGCCTGGGCGATGTCTGGATTACCAGCATCCACAAACAGGCTGACCCGGCAGCCATAGGATTTCAGCATGGCGATCAGCGGCCGCAGGCGCTCGCCGTCGCGGTCGAAATCGAAGCCGTGATCGGAGGTGAGCTGGCCATCACTGTCAGGTACCAGCGTTGCCTGGGCCGGACGGGTCTGCTCGCACAGCTCAAGCAGGCCTGGGTAACCCTCGCGTGGCGGCACGAACGGATTGCCTTCGATATTGAACTCCACTCCATGCTGCTGGGTGAGTGCGGACAGCATCAGCACGTCAGCGGCACGAATATGGCGCTGGTCCGGACGCGGGTGCACGGTGATGCCGTGGGCTCCTGCACGCAGGCAGGTCATCGCTGCCCGCACCACATCCGGATCGTTGCCACCGCGCGAGTTACGAAGCACCGCAATCTTGTTGACGTTGACGCTGAGTACGGTCATGGCTGCGGCAACTCGCGGTCGCCGGCCGCCGCCGCCGGATCTGTGGGGGCCTGCACAATCGGAGTGGCCGCTGCTGCAGCGGCGGGTTCGGCCTTGGGCTGCAGCTGCGCGCGCAGCGCCTGCAGTTCAGCGGCATGCAAGGGGCGCGGCACCGAGCTCACACCGCCAAAGCGGGCCACGTACAGCCCTTTTGCCCATAGCAGCAGAAACACCAGCGCCACCAGCAGGGCCAGCACCAGCAGCCAGGCATGCGTCGTGGAGAAGGCAAGAAAGAACGCCCCAAGCGCAAGTAGTAGAAACAGCCAGTACATGAGGATCTCCCCATAAGAGGAGTGCAGTGTAACGGCGCTGGCAGCACCGGTTCCATGCATGGACAGCGGTTTGGCCGCTGTAACGGACAGCCGGTAGGTCCAGCGAAACAAGCGGGCTTTGTTCAGGGCATTCCGACTGGAGTGGGCACTACGGAGCCCAGTGGGTGTCCCTGCCCTACAGCAAGGGTGAGGCCAGCCGCGCAAATGCTTCCGGCAGTCGCTTGCGCCACAGTGAGCGGTCGCGGACAGGCTGCACCTCCCCTGCGCTGTCGAACTCGGCCTGCAGGATGGCTTCCAGTTCACTGGTGAGCTTGTGGTCGGTGTACATCATCGACAGTTCGAAATTGAGCCGGAAGCTGCGGTGGTCAAAGTTGGCGGTGCCGACGATGCAGGTGTCCTCATCGGCGATGAAGGCCTTGCTGTGCAGCATGCGTGGGCCGTATTCAAAGATGCGCACGCCGGCTTCCAGCAGCTCATCGAAGTACGAGCGCGCGGCCAGCGTCACGAACCTGGAGTCGCTTTGTTTTGGAACCATCAGGCGCACGTCCAGGCCGCCGAGCGCGGCCGAGGTCAGTGCCATGCGTGCCGCCTCGCCTGGCACGAAGTACGGCGTCACCAACCACACCCGGCGCTTGGCTTCCTGGATGGCCGCCACGTGCAGGCGATGGATGGGTTCCCAGGCCGAGTCCGGGCCGGACACCAGCACCTGTGCATCAATGCTGCCTTGTGCGCGGGTTGGCACATCGGCCGGGAACAGATCGCCACGCTCGAACAGCTCCGGGCCCTGTTCGGTGGCGTAGATCCAGTCTTCGAGGAACACCAGCTGCAGGCTGTGGACAACTTGTCCGCGGATGCGCATATGCAGGTCGCGGTAGGCGTTTGGATTGCGGCTGTCGTCTTCCTCATCAGTGACATTGATGCCGCCGGTAAAGGCGATCTCACCGTCCACCACCACCAGCTTGCGGTGGGTGCGCATGTTCAGCCATGGTCGCTTCAAGGGTTTGAGCAGCTGGCGCGGATGGAACCAGGCCACTTCTGCGCCGGCTTCAAGCAGTGGCCGCAGGAACTTCCGGCCGACCTTCGACGAACCTACCGCATCCAGCAGCAGACGCACCTTGATGCCGGCGCGGGCGCGTTCCACCAGCGCATCGCGCATGGCGGTGCCGGCGTGGTCTGGCTCGAAGATGTAGTACTCCAGATTGACGTGGCGGCGCGCCTTGCCGATCGCATCGATGATGGCGGCATAGGTCGCCGCACCATCCAGCAACCAATCGACATCGGTGGCGGTGCTGGGCGACAAGCCGGTGGTGGCCTGCCCTACCCGTGCCAGCTCGGTGCAGTTGGCGTCGGGCGGACATACCGCGTCATAGGTGCTCATGCCCTCGCGTGAACGGCCGCGGCGCAGGCGCTGGCGCACGATCTTCTGCGGTCCGAACAGGTAGAACACGAACAGGCCGATATACGGCAGCGCCGCCAGCGACAGGATCCAGCTCAGCGTGGCGACCGGCTCGCGCTTCTGCAGGACGATGTAGCAGGCCAGCACCAGCAGATAACTGAGGTAGGCGGCGGCCAGGATCTGGGCGACATGGGGAGTGCTGGACAGACTTGTCCACAGGTCTTGGAGGGCTTCGCGCATACGGCGATTCTAGCCATCGCCGATGACGGCAGGGGCCGCCTGTTTTTTGTAGGAGCGGCGTAAGCCGCGAAGCCACTGCTGGATCCAGCGCCAAAAGCGCCAGGCAGCCACGGAATCGGCTATGCGCTTTGCGCGACGGGATTGTCAGCTTCGCGGCTGACGCCGCTCCCACAAAGGCCGGTTGAATTTGTGCGTTGCGTCAATTAATACATAAGTGTAATATACCGGGATGGACAAACCCATCCCCGCCGCTGGCGGCTACGCCAGCATCGACCAGAAGCTGGCGATCAGCAGCGCTCGCCATCCCGGCTTCCCGCGGGACCAGGCCATGCTCGCCCGCCTGATCAAGCTGGTGCACAAGCTGTTCTGCGACCACGGCAACCAGCTGATGCGCGAGTACGGCATCTCCCATCCGGAATACAACGTGCTGATGATGCTGGATGGCTCCGAGCAGGGCCTGAGCCCGTCGGAGATCAGCGAGGCCGCCAGCGAGAAATCCTCCAACGTCACCCGCCTGATCGACCAGCTGCTGGCCAAGCAGCTGGTCAGCCGCGAGCCCAGTGCCGAGGACCGGCGCAAGCTGGTGGTGCGCCTGAGCCCGGCCGGCGAACAACTGATCGAGCAGGTGATGCCGGCGGTGATCAAGCAACTGCAGCACTTCTTCAGCGGCGTCGAGCCGGCAGAACTGCGCCATACCGAAACCGTGCTGACCCGCATCCTGATGGGCCTGGAACAACAAGCATGAGCCCCCGACCGGCTGAGTACGCGCCGGGCGCGCTCAAGTCCCATGACAACAACTGGTTGCACACCTTCGCCCAGGCAATGAGTGGCGAACGTGCGGTGTGGGCCTACATCGGCAAGGTGCTGGTGGCCTTGTATCTGTCCGGCTGGATCGCGATGCGGCTTGGCATGAGTTCCCCCGGCACCGCGATGATCACCGTGCTGGTGGTGATGAACCGCAATACCGGCATGGTGCTGGCCAAGGCGTTCTACCGTGGTGTCGGCACCGTGGTGGGCTGTGCGATGGCGGTGCTGATGGTGTCGTTGTTCCCGCAAAGCCCGGTGGCCCTGGTGACGGTAATGGCGCTATGGGCCGGTTTCTGCGCTGGCGGCTCGGTGTGGAGCCGCGGCATGGCCTCCTACGGTTTCGTGCTGTCCGGCTACACCGTGGCGATGATCGTGTTCCCGGTGCTCAACCATCCGCAGAACATCCTCAACAGCGCCTTGGAGCGCACCGGCGAAGTGCTGCTGGGCATGGCAGTGACCAGCGTGGTGTTCGACGTGCTGTGGCCCAACCGGCTGCGTGCCGGCCTGCGCGCGGCCGATGACGGCAACCTCAATGACTTCCTGGGCTTTGTCGCTGATGCGATCGGCGGCCGTCTGCACGGCTTTGAGGTGATCGAGCGCACCCAGAGCCGGGTGGTGCAAGGCGCGATCAACTTCGAAGACCTGCGTGCCATGGCCTGGTTCGATGACCCGATCCTGCGCAGCAACAATGGCCAGCTGAAGCTGATCAACCAGCATTTCATGGCGGCCACCTCGCGCTTCCAGGCATTGCACCACCATATCGATCGCCTGCGCCGCAACAAGGACGAGGCCCTGGTCGCGGCGATACGGGCAAGCCTGAAACCACTGTCGCAGTTGCTGGACGACAGCACGCTGCGCGACGACGTACCGGCGCTGGCCAAGGCCTTGCAGCATTGGTGTGGACAACTCGATGGCGTGTTCGTCCGCGAACGGCGCGCGCTGGCGCTGGACCAGCAAGCCGCCTTCGATGCCAGCAGCCTGCTGGTGCGCCGTTTCGCCGAAGAGCTGCAGGCTTATCTTGGCGCCAAGGCGCGCATGGAAAGCGGCAACGGCCGCCTGCGCGCGCGCGCGCCGCGCTTGAGCAAGGTGCACTTCACCCGCGCCAACGACTGGTATGCGATTGCCTTGGCCGGCGTGCGTTGCTTGGTGGTGATGCTTGCTTTGTCGCTGCTGTGGTTGAGCAGCAGCTGGAACCAGGGCGGTCTGGCGGTATTCGGCATGGCCGCGTTGGTGGCGATGTCCTCGGCCGCACCGGATCCACTGTGGGTAGTGCGCCGGGCCACCATTGGCCATGTCATAGCGCCTTTCTTCGCGGTGCCTGGCTTCATTGCGATGGCATTGGGATCAGACTTCCCGATGCTGGTGCTGCTGACCCTGCCATCGATGATCGCCTCGCTGTACATCTCCACCCGGCCGCGTTTCGCGGTAACCGGCATGGCCTTGAACGTCGGCATCCTGGTCTCGTGGAACATGGGCCCGCACTTCCATCCCGGTGCGCAGGCCTATCTGGACAACTCGTTGACGCTGGCGGTCGGTGCCTTCATCGCCACCGGCGTGTTCATGCTGGTGCCGGGCCTGCCCGGCAGCAAGCAACGCCAGCGCCGGCTGCTGGAGCGTCTGCGCGCACAGGTGCAACTGGCGGTGAGCGCGCCGTTGCCCGGCTTGCTGCCGAAGTTTGAAAGCGTCAGCCGCGAACTGTTCCAACAGGTAGCCAGCCGCACCGCGCCGGGCAGCCGACCGTCACGGCAATTGTTCGAGTGGGCCTTGCTGGTGCATGAAGCGGGGCACTGCGCGATCGACCTACGGCATGACCTGGCCGAACAGCAACTACCCGCTGCGCTGCGCGCGCAGATCGAGCAGGCGCTGGCACAGCTGGGCCAGCTCTATCGCGAACCGCAGGCGCGCACCCTGGATGACGCCAAGGCCAGCGTAAACGCCGCGTTGGCCGAGCTATCCGGCCCACAACCGCGGTCGCTGCGCGCCGTGCGCGATCACCTTTACCTGCTGCAGATGAGCCTGGACGACAGCGCCTCGGTGCTGGCGGCCTACGTGCAGCGTTCCCGCCGCCAGCAACGCCTGAAGGAGGCCCGCCATGCCGTTTGAAGTGTCCATCGGCGATATCTATTTCCCCGGTTCGCTGGTGCTGGTGGTGCTGTTGCTGCCGGTGTTCGGCCTGCTCGATTACGGCCTGGGCCGGGTTGGCCTGTACCGCCGCGCGCTGCACCCGTCGCTGGTGCGCGTTGCCTTGTTCGCCAGCATTTACTGCGCGGCCTTGTTGTTGTTCCTGCCGCACTTTTCCTGATTGAGGATGTACCGATGAAAACCGCCAGCCTGATACGAGGCGGTGTCACCAGCGTGGTGGTACTGCTTGCCGCAGTGCTTGCCTACGTGGTCTGGCACCAATACATGCTTAGCCCGTGGACGCGTGATGCGCGCCTGCGCGCCGAGGTGGTGCGCATTGCGCCGGATGTGTCCGGCCTGGTCACCGAGGTGGCCGTGCACGACAACCAACTGGTGAAGAAGGGCGATCTGCTGTTCGTCATCGATCGTGACCGCTATGCACTGGCGGTGGCCAAGGCCGAAGCCGACCTGCAGGCCGCCGAAGCCGCTGCGCGCGCTGCCGGTGCCTCGATCTCGGCGGCAAGTGCCGGTGCCAGCGCCAGCCAGGCCGAGTTCCAGATGCGCCGGGAGCAGGCCCAGCGCCGCGCCCAGCTCGACGGCATCGTCTCGCGCGAATCGCAGGCCGATGCACGCGCCGTGGCGCAGGCCGCACAGGCCAGCTGGAAGCAGGCACAGGCCAGCGCGCATGCCGCCAGTGCCGGCAGCCAACAGGCCAGTGCCGCCCTGCAGCAGGCGCGCGTGACGCTGCAGCAGGCGCAGCTGGAACTGGCGCGTACCGAAGTGCGCGCCAGTGCCGATGGCACCATCACCAACCTCGACGTGCGTGTGGGCGATTACGCTGCCGCCGGCCAGGCGCGGATGGCGTTGGTCGCCAGCGAGGGCATGTGGGTATACGGCTACTTCGAGGAAACCAAACTGCCGAAGATCCATCGCGGCGATGCCGTGGATATCCGCCTGATGGCCGGCGGCGTGCAACTGCAGGGCAAGGTCGAAGGCATCGCCACCGGTATCGCCGATGCCGCCGGCCCTACCAGCAGCAACCTGCTGGCCGAGGTCGAGCCGACCTTCAATTGGGTGCGGCTGGCGCAACGCGTGCCGGTACGGGTCAGCATTGATCCGCAGTCGGTGCCGGCCGATGCCGTGCTCAGCGCCGGCATGAGCGCCACTTTGGTGATCAAGCCCAAGGCTGGCTGAAGCAGGCGTCAGGTGAATACGGCTTGTCGCACATCCTGCGACAAGCCGGCGTTAGGGTAGGCGCATGCCTACCCCGATCAAGGGCCGCGGTGCCAGCACCTATCTGCCCGGCCGTTTCGAAACCCAGACCAGCGAAGCCGTTGATGACGGCTGGGCGGTCGATGAGAGCGAGGAATTCGCCGCCGCAAGGCTGCGCACCGACGTGCGCCCGGAAACCGCGCGCAGCATCATCAGCCGCAACAACTCGCCGGACGTGGGCTTCAGCCAATCGGTCAATCCGTATCGCGGCTGTGAGCACGGATGCTCCTACTGTTTCGCGCGACCGACGCATGCCTATCTGAACCTGTCGCCGGGGCTGGATTTCGAAACCAAGATCTTTGCCAAGACCAACGCTGCCGAAGTGCTGCGGCGCGAGCTGTCCAAGCCCGGCTATGTGCCGCAGCCGATTGCCTTGGGCATCAACACCGACGCCTACCAACCCATCGAACGCAAGCTGGGCATCACCCGCCAGCTGATCGAGGTGATGCAGGAAACCAGGCACCCGTTCTCGCTGATCACCAAGAACGCACTGGTCGAGCGCGACATGGACCTGCTCGCACCCTTGGCCGAGCAGCAACTGGTCAGCGTGCATTTCTCGGTGACCTCGCTGGACCCGCACCTTTCCGCAAAGCTCGAACCGCGTGCGTCGGCACCGCATGCACGGCTGCGTGCGATGCGCAGGTTGAGTGATGCCGGCATCCCGGTAGGCGTGATGGTGGCGCCGGTTATTCCGTGGATCAACGACGCCGCACTGGAATCGGTGCTGGAAGCCTCGCGCGATGCCGGTGCCAGCAGCGCCGGTTACGTGCTGCTGCGCCTGCCTTACGAAGTGGCACCGCTGTTCCGCGATTGGCTGGATGCGCATTACCCACAGCGCGCGGAACACGTGATGAGCACCATCAACCAACTGCGGGGCGGCAAGGATTACGACAGCCAGTTCGGCAAGCGCATGCGCGGCGAGGGTGTGTATGCCGACCTGCTGGCAAACCGCTTCAAGCTGGCCACCAAGCGACTGGGTTTCAATGCATCGCGCCAGCAATGGCCGTGGCTGGACTGCAGCAAGTTCATCGCCCCGCTGCCGCCGAAGAAGCCCTCGCTGCAGGGCGAGTTGTTCTGAATTAGGTATTTGCTGCAATGCGAATATCTAGAATTCCGAGAAAATAAGTGGACGAAGTGAGGGTGCTTCACTTCATGCGAACGCTTGAACCTGCATGTGGTCTCGTCCATCGACTACAAGCACCGCCTGCCACTTGATTCACCGAACCAGCTAAGCCCTGACTGTTCTCCATGAAATCATGGCCGCCACCATTGAGGCGGCAAAGTTCCAGCAATGAATTGTCCGAATCACGAGTCACCGTCAATCGGTGGAAACTCTGCTTCCAGCTGGATCGAGTCAACGGGAGTGCTTCATGGCGATTTGGATAGGAAGGCGGCAACAGTGAAGCCAGAAGATGTCGACTCTTTCATGGTTCCGAAATGACTACAGGGGAGCGGCTTTTTCCGTGATGGCAGTTCTTGGCTCGAATCGCGCACAGTAAGACGCGCGCAATTTTCCTGCCACGCTCATAACGCAAGGAGTCTCAATATGAAGTTCTCCCTCCCAGCCCTCGCAGTGACAATTGCTCCCGCCGGATTTGGCGAACCGCAAGCCGTAGCTCCCGTGTTGGTTGTCATCGTCGCCATTGAGTTGATTCTCTACGCAGGCGACTTGCACTAATAGCAGCAATGCATTGCATGGCGGCCGTCATGCAATGTTCCCTGGAAAAGGATTTCGGAACTCCAAGGGCTTGAAATGGATATCGAAACTGATCTGGAAAGACTTCGGAAAGGTTTGCACTGCATTGAAAATGCTGCAGGAGAACTTCAGTCGCTCATTGGTTTGACGGCATCGGTAGCCGCTGGCGGCGCCTGCAAGCGATTTTTCAATGACTACTTTTCTCAACAAAACGCAAGTTACGGGGTTGTCGCCGGCGTTGGAAGGACGCTTTCGATTTTTGAAGAAAATGGATATTCGGTAACCCTTGGAATAGAAGCCGCTGGTCGCTCGAGACCCCTCGAGCTCTTCAGCGTTCCGCAGGATATGGTTGTCGCCCTGTTGAGCAACTGCACCGTGCATTTCGAGGTATTCCGCAGCGTGGATGAGACGAATAGCACCTTCCAGCATGGTTCCAAGGTTACGCATCATCGTACGATGGTACTGCATCGGGGCGTAGCGCTATTCCTTGATGGAACGCGCGATCATGTACTCACCTGGTCCGATACGCCCTATGTCTCTTTGGTAGTAGCCCGGCAGGAAATGGCCCGGCATCTTGTAGTGCGCCATGACTCCACCACTGGCAATGCGTTGTATGCCACCGCTGCTACCCAGCAGCTTTCCCGCCTGCTGCATGTCTGCGACTACATCGCCCACTACGGAGATGCAACGCTCGCGCCAATGCTGCTGGAACTCTCCAGACATCCGGCCCACTTCATCCGGTGGAAGGCGGCCGAGGCATTGCTGAATGTCGACTTCGACGCAGGGCTGCACATGATTGGCCAGCTCCGAGCTGATCCACACGAGCATATTGCGGACGCTGCACAACTGGCATGGGTGCAACTGCAGGGAGCGGGCGCGGCATGCCATTGATTGACGTCAGCACCGCAGAAAGCATGGACTTGGACAGTTTCTGCACCTGGGTAGAAGCGCAGGATCCTCAACGACTGAACGACATCGGGAACTGGCCTGAACTCTGGCGAAGGTTGTATGCCCTGCACAACACGCCGAACCTCGTCTCCGACTTCCTGAAGGACGAACTGAGCCGTGGCTTGGAATTGTTCCAGTATGACAACCGCTACAGCGGACAGGCATTCATTCTTGCTCGTCGCCGCGGGTTCTATCTGCGGGTGAATCTTTGGCCTGCGGCGAGTGATCCGCTCGCGCGCTTGGATCACAACCATTTCAACAAGTTTTATGTCTACGGCGACAGATACGCGCACGATCACAATTTCGACTTCTTAACCATCGGCCTGCATGGCCCTGGCTATCAGACCGATCTGTGGATTTACGACAACACCAGCGTTACCGGCCGCATCGGTGAAAAGGTGCAGTTGACCGCACAGGGGCGACTACGCCTCGCGCCAGGCACCATGCTGCTGTTCCGCAAGAGCGTCGACATCCATACACAGTTGGCACCGGAAGCGCTGTCCGTCTCGTTGAACTTCATTCCGGAAGTTCTCCCAATTTCCGAACAGTACCTGTTCGATGTTCACAATGGATGCATCGCCAGCATCGAAGATCTGTTTCCGCGAGCCCGCAACATGGAAGTGCTCGTCAAGGAGCTTGGCGACGACGACGTGACTAAAGCATTCCAACACATGGGACGCGAGCGCGAGGTTCGGGCGGGGGCCAGAAGTGCTGAGAAGGCATTGGGTGTGTATCAACACAAGTCCTCTGGAGAAACTACGATATGACGGTTGGCACGATGAAAGTCCTGGGCGACGTGATCGTTGCTCCGCATCAGGCTTGGGACCAGATCAATCAACGTGGCCAGTGGATGTGGCCGCTGGCGCTACTGGCCATGGCAACCATTATTGCGTGGTCCGCCTACTACAGCAGGGTCGACATCGCCTGGCTGCAGGACCATCTGCTGGCCAAGTCGAGCGGCCTGCAGGACCGTGAGCTGATGCTGGCCCGTGAGCTGATCGGCCCGGGATTGCTGGCTACGGTGACCATCGTGTCTTCGCTCGGGGTTAGCGCGGTGATCCTGTTGCTGATGGCTGGCTACCTAAATTTGGTAGCACGTATAAAGCGGATCCGACATAGCGGTCCTTCCTGGTTGGTGTTTGCCGCCTGGCTCGCCGTTCCCGAGAGCTGCGCATTGTTGCTGACTGCCATGCGGTTTGCGTCTGGGTCAAATCAGCAGATCCTTCCTGAGTCGGCCAACCCGTTGGCGCTGTCCCAGTTGCTGGGTCTGGCAGCCGACAACCCGTGGCTGTCATTGGCCGGGGCTCTGGGTCTGCAGACGCTTTGGATGTTGGCGCTGTGCACCATCGGGCTCTCGCGATGGATGAGGATCAACTTACCCGGTGCCGCGTTCATAGCCAGCCTGCCTTTGCTGCTCATATACGGAACCTGGGCGTTGATCATCTTGGTAGGTGCAGGCCCATGAGTCGGCGCCTTGTCATTGTAGGTGTGGTCCTAGCGATCGGCGTGGGAAGTATGGGGCTGGCCTTGAGCGAGCGCGGTGCTCCAACGCAGGTGGAGTTCGAGGTCGTCGACAAGCGTGCTATTCGTGCCACGGTGCTTGGCTCGGGCACGTTCGATTTCCAGGACACGGCTGCACTGTCCCCGGAGGTGATCGGCCGCGTGCGCAAGGTCATGGTCCAGGAGGGCGATGCGGTTGAGCAGGGACAGCTGGTCATGGTGCTGGATCAGGAGACCCAGAAGGCGGAAGTGGAACAGCGCGAGTCTGTGGTCCGGCAGAAGGAGGTAGAGATCAAGCTCCAGGGCGCGATGTTGAAGCTGCGCCAGCAGCGGGCATGGCGCAGCACCGAGCTGGCTGCAGGTCGTCTGGTCACCATCGCCAGCCATGAGCAAGTACAGCACGAGGCCGAGCTGGCGCGCCTTCAGCTTACGGTTGGCCGCGAAGAGCTGCGGCAATCGCGGGCAGCGCTTGTGCAGGTCCGTGAAAGCCTATCCAAGACACGTATCCGCTCGCCGATCACAGGAGTGGTTACCTCCATTGCATTGAAGGTTGGCGAAACCGCAGTGCCAAGCTCAACCGGCATTGCTGGCTCGAGCCTAATGACGATCGCTGACGTTTCCACGATGATCGCCACGATCAAGGTCGATGAGATGGACGTGGCACGGGTTGAGGTCGGTCAGACGGCAAAGGTGTTTGCAGGATCCGCTACTGACGAATCGATCACCGGCCGGGTGGACCGGATAGCGCTGGCACCACCTCGCAACGGTATGAACACCAGCGCCAACGAGCGAAGCTACGAGGTGAAAATTGCGTTGCAGGATGGCGGCCACACGGCACTACGTACCGGGATGAGTTGCCGCGCCGAGATCTTTGTTGATGAGGGGCGCGAGCCGGTTGCGGTTCCGGTGCAGGCAGTGCTGACTGAGGCGCTGGAGGAGGTCAGCTCGACGGCACGTGGCGACAAGCACGCACGTCGGTGAGAGTATGTGCTGGTGGAGATTGGCGGTGTCGTCCTTCGGCGCTACGTGGAGTCCGGCATGTCTGACGACACCCATGTCGAGATCGTGTCCGGGCTGACCGTCGGCGACCGCATCATCATCGGCCCGGCCAAAGTGATGCGTCACCTGCGTGATAACCAGTCGGTCGCTGCAGTGTTGGCCGAATCAGGGCCACGTTGATGGGTCCGATGCTCCAGGTGAAATCCCTGCACAAGCGTTACGTTGTCGCAGATGAAGATGTGCACGTACTGCGTGGCATCGACATGCAGATACACGAAAACGAGCACGTCGCCATCACTGGCCCGTCTGGCTCGGGCAAGTCAACACTGATGAACATCCTCGGCTGCCTGGATCGCCCAACGGATGGGCAGTACCTGCTCGGTGACCAGAATGTATCTGGCATGGACGAGTCGGCTTTAGCGCTGGTGCGCAACCAGCGTATCGGCTTCATTTTCCAGAGTTTCAATCTGATGCCTCGCGAGTCGGCGTGGAAAAACGTAGCTCATCCGCTTCGCTACCGCGCGATGAGCCGTGGTGAGCGCCAGGAGCGTGCAATGGCGGCTCTGGCCAGAGTTGGCTTGGTCGGACGCGCCGCACACCTGCCCAACCAGTTATCGGGCGGGCAGCGCCAACGCGTTGCAATCGCCCGGGCGTTGTGTGGTGAACCGTCGATCCTGCTAGCCGATGAGCCAACCGGGAACCTCGACTCGTCCACCACCGCCGACATGATGAGTCTCTTCGACTCGCTGTGGCGCGAGGGCAGGACCATTGTGATGATCACCCATGAGCAAGAAGTAGCTGCGCACTGTCGCCGCGTTATCCGCATCGAGGATGGGCGTATCAGTAGCGACAACCTGAATCCGACCAATGACTAAATTCCTTCTGGTCTTAGAGACAGCATTCAGCAGCATTCATGCGCATGCACTGCGCAGTCTGCTGACGGTACTGGGTATTGCTATCGGAGTGGCTTCCGTCATTGCAGTGGTGTCAATTTTCCAAGGTTTGGCGGCGTCGATCACCGAGCAGTTTGCCGGTCTCGGAGCGAACAATCTCAGCGTACGCGCCGAGACTTCATTCGAAGATCAACTTCAAGGAAGGCGCAGCCGCATCGCTATCAGCGACTACCAGCGCCTGCACGATAGTGTCCAGCACATAGCCGAGCTGTCGCCGACCTTCGATGTACTGGGCGATCATGGCGGCACTGTCAGTGCGGGGCGGGTGGAAGCCTTCACCCGGGTGGTCGCCAGTTCGCCTTCTTACCAGCACTCGCGGCAGGTCTATCCGCGAATCGGCAGGTTCATCACGGAGGCAGACAACGATTCGCGTCGTCGCGTCTGTGTCCTTGGTGAAACCCTGCGGCTGAACCTCGACCTGCCTAGCAACCCACTGGGACACCACCTCCGCATCGGAACCGAGTGGTGCAAGGTGGTTGGCGTCATGGAGGAACGCGGTGAAGTATTTGGCTTCAGCCAGGACGACTTCGTGCTTATGCCGTTTGCTACCGGCCTGGCTTTGACGCGCGATGCAACGCAGATCGATCTGCGCATCGATCTGCAGGCCCGGGACAGAAGCAATCTGGAGTTTCTCCGGGAGCGGGTCAAGCAGGCGCTGCGCCAGTCTCGACGGCTCGGCACAACGGCACCTGATGACTTCAAGGTTGAGACGGCAGCTCAGCTTGGCGATTCGCTGAAGACCGTCATCAACTTGGTGAGCACGGTGTTTGCCGGGGTGGTCGGGATCTCATTGCTGGTCGGCGGCATCGGCATCATGAACATCATGCTGGTGTCGGTCACCGAGCGCACACGCGAAATTGGAATTTGCAAGGCGTTGGGTGCGACGTCACGTTCAATTTTGATGCAGTTTCTGGTTGAGGCGGTGCTGTTGAGCGCGCTGGGAGGGGTGATTGGCGTTGTGGTCGGCTATGCCGGTGGTGTGCTGGCCTCATCGCTCATCCCCGGCTTGCCCGCGGCCGTTGTCCCCTGGTGGGCGGTGGGGCTGTCGGTAGTTTTCTCCGGGATGGTCGGGGTGGCTTTCGGCCTGATCCCCGCAGCCAAGGCAGCGCGGCTCGACCCTGTCGAAGCATTACGTTACGAATGATCACCGCGTTTCAATGGGCTCGGCCAGTGTCAGAGCTGTGACCACAGTGACTTCGCGCGCAAAGGAGCGCGCGCGTGTTGGAAGGGATGCCAAAACCAATGTCAGTTCACCAATACAAGGAAAGAACCATGAAGAACGGAAATCTCGAAGACCTGATCTGTGACCTGGAAATTCCGGTGGGTCTGTGCTGTGACGGTGGGAACATCGGTGGCTGGCGCTGTGCTGCCATCAAGGGGGCAGTCAAGCTCGTCACCGAGTTACTGAAGTAAGTCGACGGGGCCCCCCCCCCCGCGGGGGGGGGGGGCGGGGGTGCAAATGGGGGTGAAGAAAAAACCGCCCCCCCCCAGAGCAGAGGGGACCGGGCGGCGGCGCGGGGG
>NZ_JBRREH010000088.1:0-21471 GCF_056760175.1 Stenotrophomonas sp. STEN021
GCCCAGCCGAGCATGGCTCGGCACTACAGGTGAAGCGCCAGCCGAGCATGGCTCGGCACTACAGGCATTGCTGGTAAAGCCCTTGCCGAGCATGACTCGGCACTACACTGGCATTGCTGGTAAGGCCCTTGCCGAGCATGGCTCGGCACTACATTGCCTACAGGCCGGAGGCGCGTTTCCAGAACATGGACATCAGTGGCGGCATCTTGCCCGCCAGGCCCAATAGCGCGCCGCGCGCCAGGGTCAGGTGCATTTCGTCGTTGGAGAACACCTTGTTGATCGCATCGAAGCTGTAAGCGGCCACCGTGTTCTCGCTGCGCCGGGTACGCGCCCAGCGCTGCAGGCGGTGTGGCGAGCTCCAGTCCTGCCGACGCTGCCTGGCTTCGCGCACAAGATCACGCAGGCCGGCCACATCACGCAGGCCCAGATTCACACCCTGCCCGGCCAGCGGATGCACCACGTGCGCTGCATCACCCAAGGTCAACACGCGCCCCGCCACATAGGCGGTGGCCAATTGTCGGCGTAGCGGGAACGCAGCGCGCGCCGAGACCAAGCGCATCTCCCCCAAGCGCCCGGCAAATGCATTGGTCAGCTCACGGTTGAAGCTGTCCTCGTCCAATGCCAGCACGCGCTCGGCTTCGGCGTCAGGCAAGGTCCAGACAATGGAGCTGCGGTTGCGGTCGAACGGCAGCACCGCCAACGGGCCGGTATCGAGGAAACGCTGCCAGGCGGTGTCTTCGTTCGGCAGCGCAGTGTCCACATAGGCGACCACGCCGCGCTGGCCGTAATCATGTCGGCTGACATCCAAGCCTGCCAAGGTACGCAGGGTGGATTCGGCGCCATCGGCGGCAATCGCGGTCGAGGCCTCGACCCGACGGCCATCATCCAGACGCAGGCGCACGCCCTGCGCGTCCTGCTCCATCGCTTCCACTCGCGCCGGGCAATACAACTGCACCCCGGCCGCCGGCAATGCGGCCCACAGCCGATCCACCAGCAAACCGTTCTCGACAATCCAGCCAAGCTCACGGCGGCCCAGGGTATCGGCATCGAAAGTCAGATCGCCGCCACCACCGGCATCCCACACCCGCATGCGCCGATACGCGCGGGCGCGGGCCTGATCCACCTGCTTCCACACGCCCAGAGATTCCAGCAAGGCAGCGTTATCGGCGGCAAACGCGAACACACGCAGGTCCGGCTTCTGTGGCGACCACGGCGGTGGCTCGCGGCCTTCCACCATCGCCACCTGCAGGCCTTCCCCGGCCAGCGCCAGCGCACACGCCGCGCCAACCACGCCACCGCCGACGACTACCGCATCCCACTGTCCGCGCCGGCTCATCGCGCTTCACTCCTGCACAGCTCGGGCACCTGCCCGCGGAAGCCCATCGCGCCACCGACCAGGAAGGACTGCACCGCCGGCGCTTGTGCCGCGGCGACAAAACCCAGGCTGCGCAGCGGCCGTATCAGCGGCGTGGCATTGCTGGTCAAACGGGCAAGCCCATCGGAGAACGCCAACGTCTGCTCGCGGTCGGGACCGCGGCGCGCCACATAGGCCTGCAGCAGGTCGTCGCTGCCCGGGTCCTGCGCGGCGTCGCCAATCAGCTCGGCCAGGGTCAGCGCATCGCGCAGGCCGAGGTTGAAACCCTGCGCACCCAGCGGATGGATGGTCTGCGCGGCATTGCCCAGCAGCAGCGCGCGCTCGCCAACCAGCTTCTGCGCCAACACCTGGATCAGCGGATAGGCGCTGCGCGGGCCGCTTTCCAGCAGCCGCCCGGCGCGCCAGCCCACGGTGTCCTGCAACCGCGCCAGCCACGCCGCGTCGTCCAGCGCCATCACCGCATCGGCCTCGGTGCGGGCGACACCGTGGACCACGCCGTAATGGCGGTCGCCACGCGGTAGCAATGCAGTCGGGCCGGTATTGGTGAAGCGCTCATAGGCAGTGCCATCCGGGGCCTTGGCTGCACGTAGCCGCGCCACGAACAGCGTCTGCCCATAGTCGTGCTCACTGATCTCGATAGCCAACGCTTGCCGAACCGCGCTGCGGGTGCCATCAGCGCCAACCACCAGCCGGGCCTGCAGGCGCTGCTCACCCGCGTCGCCGGCAATGACCACCTCGCGGCGCCCATCACTGCCTGCGCCCAGGCCGATGAACTTCGCCGGACGGTAACGGGTCAGCCGTTGCAGTTCGCCCAAACGGGCCTCCAGCGCCTGGCCAAAGTCACGCGCCACCACCACCTGGCCGAACGCCTCGCGGCCGTAGTCACTGGCCTGCATCACTACCCGGCCGAAGTCACCGGCGCGGCTGACATGGATGCGACGGATCGGGCCACCGGGATTGACCAGCTTCTGCATCACCCCCAGCGCGGTCAGCGCATTGACCGTGGCTGCCGCAAAGCTGAGGTTGCGCTGGTCGAACACCGTGGGCAGCGCGCCGCCCGGGGTCGCCTCGATCAGCCCTACATCCAGCCCCAGCCGGTCCAATGCGATGGCCAGGCTGGCACCCACCAGCCCACCACCGACGATCACTACGTCATGGTTCTTGCTCATGGGCCAATGATAACGGGGCTTCACCCGCCCGGTCGCCGGCCCTTGCCGCAGCGCAACCGCCGGTTCACTCCCACTGCGGCTAGAATGGCTGTCTGATTAACGGAAACCGCCACCATGACCGCCAATGCCCAACGCGCCATCATCCTGTCCCTGCTCGTGCTGCTGATGGCCGGCACCCGCCTCAACCACTTCGCACCGGTTCCGGATGCCTCGTGGGCGGTGTTCTTCATTGGCGGCTTCTACCTGCGCAGCTGGACCCGCTGGGCGTTCCCGCTGCTGATGGGTCTGGCAGTGGTGGTTGACTGGACGGTCATCTCCAACCAGGGCATGAGCTTCTGGCAGCACTACTGCGTCTCGGCCGCTTACTGGATGCTGATCCCGGCCTACTTCGCGATGTGGACCGGCGGCATGCTGCTGCGTCGCTACTACCGCAGCGCCAACCTCAAGTCGCTGGCCATGCTGGCCGCCACCGTGATCGGTTCGGTCGCGCTGTGCCACCTGATCGCCCAGGGCAGCTTCTACTGGATCAGCGCCTCGGTGGCCGAGCCGACCTTCGCTGGCTGGGCCAAGAACTACAGCGACTGGCTGCTGCCCTACATGCAGACCGCAGCCATGTACATCGGCGCTGCCGCGCTGGTACAGGTTGTGGCTGAAGCCATCAGCAAGCAGCCGGCCGCTGGCCGCGTTGCCCACTAAGGGCGCGCTCAGCAATGGGTAACCGCCTTTCCAAGATCTACACCCGCACCGGCGACGATGGCAGCACCGGCCTGGGTGATGGCAGCCGCACCGGCAAGGATTCACTGCGGGTCAATGCTTATGGCACCGTCGACGAGGCCAACTCGGCCATCGGCGTGCTGCTGGCCGTGGACCTGCCCGAGGACGTGCGCACGCTGCTGACCACCATCCAGCACCAGTTGTTCGACCTCGGCGGCGAGCTGTGCATCCCCGGCCACGCCGCCATCCAGGGCGCCGACATCGATGCGCTGGAGCAGCATCTTGACCGCTACAACGACGACCTGCCGCCACTGAAGGATTTCATCCTGCCAGCTGGCGGTGAAGGTGCTGCGCGTTGCCACCTGGCCCGCACCATCGTCCGCCGTGCCGAGCGTGAAACCGTGGCCCTGGCCCGGGTCGAAGACATCCGTGCCGAAGCGGTGCGCTATCTCAACCGCCTGTCCGACCTGCTGTTCGTCCTTTCCCGCGTACTTGCCCGGGCCGGTGGCCATGGCGAAGTGCTGTGGAACCACGAACGCCGTCACGGCTGATCCTCCCCTCCCATGCGACGCCGCGCACCGCGCGGCGTCGACGGTTACAGTGCGGCCATGCTGGTATTCACCCACCCTGCCTGCCTTGAACATGACCCCGGCATCGATCACCCCGAGTCGCCGGAGCGCCTGCACGCCGTTATCTCCGCCCTCCGCGCCGAGTTTCCGGATCAGTTGGAATGGCGCAATGCGCCGCCAGCCAAGCTCGGTGAGCTGGCCCGGGTGCATACCCGCGAACTGATCGATGCTGTCCTGCAGGTGCAGACCGCGCCGCTGCGACGCATCGACCTGGACACCTTCAGCTCACCCGGTTCGGCCAATGCAGCTTTGCACGCCGCCGGTGCCGGTGTCGCCGCAGTTGACGCAGTGATGCTTGAAGACGGCAACAAGCACGTGTTCTGCGCGGTGCGCCCGCCCGGCCACCACGCCACCGCCGATACCGCGATGGGCTTCTGCCTGTTCAACAACATCGCCGTGGCCGCGGCCTATGCCCGCGACAAGTACGGCCTGGAGCGCATCGCCATCGTCGATTTCGACGTACACCACGGCAATGGTACCCAGGCCATCTTCGAAACTGAGCCCAAGATCGCCTACTACAGCACCCACCAGTCGGGCCTGTTCCCCTACTCGGGCAATATGCGCGAACGCGGGGTCGGCAATATCTGCAACATCCTGCTGCCGCCAGGCAGTGGGGGCTTCCGCTTCCGCAATACCTGGGCCGACGAGATGCTGCCGCAGATCGAGGCGTTCAGGCCGCAATTGTTGTTCATCTCGGCCGGTTTCGACGCCCATATGCGTGACCCACAGGCCGACCTGATGGTCGAAACCGAGGATTTCGGCTGGCTGACCGCCGAGCTGGTCAAGCTCGCCCAACGCCATGGCAGCGGCCGCGTGGTCTCCATGCTGGAAGGCGGCTACGACCTGCAGGCCCTGCGCGAATGTAGCGTCGCGCACGTCCAGGAGCTGCTCGCAAACCGTTGATGGATGAACCCTGCCCGGCCCATCCGGCAGGCTTTCATTGCCCCCATGCAGACGATGCGGCAAGCTAGCGGCCGTTTTCCCCCGAATGCGAACCGCGTGCGCAAAGCTCTCCGCCTGCTTCCCCTGCCCTTGGGCATTGCCATCTGCCTGCCCGCCTGGGCCGACGATAAGCCGGTGAACTGGGGCCTGTGCCCGGCTACCGACACGCTTCCCGCGTTTGACGAGGCACCGCCGGCGGATCCCGCTGCAGCAGCCAACCGCGAGAAGTTGCCCACCGACATCGAAGGCAACGAGCTCACTGGCACCAGCGCTGTACCGCAATATCAGGGCAACGTGCTGCTCAAGCGTGGCGACCAGTTCATGGGCGCCGACAGCCTGCGCCTGGATACTGAAAGCGGCAATTACATTGCCGAAGGCAATGTCCGATATTCAGATTCGTCGATCCGGATGGTCGCCGAACGCGCCGAAGGCAATCAGGAAACGGACTCGCACAAGATCAGCGATATCCGTTACCAGTTGGTTTCCCGCCGTGGCAACGGCTCGGCCGACTCGGTCGACCTGCAGGGCTCGACCGGGCAGATGCACCATTCCAGCTACACCACCTGCGATCCCTCGCAACCGGTGTGGAAGCTGGTGGCGCCGCAGATCGATGTCGACAATGAAGAAGGCTTCGGCACCGCCCGCAACGCGGTGCTGCGCGTGGGCAAGGTGCCCGTGCTGTACATGCCCTATTTCAAGTTCCCGATCGACGACCGGCGCATGACCGGCCTGCTCTATCCAAAGATCAGCCTGTCTGGCCGAAATGGCTTTGACTACGCGCAGCCGATCTACTTCAATCTGGCACCAAACTACGATGACACCTTGACCCCGCGCTACATGAGCAGGCGCGGGCTGCTGCTCGACAACGAGTTCCGCTACTTGTATTCCGGTGGCCGTGGCCAGCTGGATACGACATACATGCCGAACGACTCGCTGCGCGACCGTGACCGTGGCAGCCTGTCGTTCGAGGGTTATCACAACATCGACAAGAACTGGCAGGCCCGGGGCAATGTGGCCTGGGTCAGCGACGAACGCTATGTCGAGGATTTTTCCAACCGTTTGAACGGCATTACCGCCTCAAACATACAGAGCACCGCCGGCCTGTATGGCACCGGCCGGGCCTGGACCGCCGGTATCATGGCCGACGAATGGCAGCTGACCGATTACACGCTGACTGAAGAATCCCTGCCCTACAGCCGTCAACCGCGCCTGTTTGCCACCTGGGATGAAAACTTCGGCCGTTGGTTTGAAGCCGGCGTCTACGCCGAAGCGGTACGTTTCACCCACGATGACATCCGCCACAAGACGCTGGATGCAGATGGTGAATATGTCCGCACTGGTGATGTCACACGGATGTTTGGCGGTTCGCGCCTGGACATCAAGCCTTATGTCTCGATGCCACTCGGCGGGGCCGCCTGGTACATCACCCCGACCCTGGCCTGGCGCTATACCGCCTATGACCTGGAGCGCGGCCTGGCCGACGACATCCGCCTCAAACAACTGAATGCCGCCGGCATCACCAACCCGACTCCAGAGCAGCTGCGCGGCAATACCTCACCCACCCGCAGCATGCCCATTGCCAGCATCGACATGGGTCTGTTCTTCGATCGTGAGACCACGCTCGGCGGCAAGTCCTACCTGAATACGCTGGAACCGCGGCTGTTCTACCTGAACTCTCCATACCGCGACCAGTCTGATCTGCCGCTGTTCGATACCCGCGCCTTTACCTTCAGCTGGGGCCAGCTGTTCCGCGACTCGCGCTTCACTGGCGCCGACCGCCAGAACGATGCCAACCAGCTGACCACGGCACTGACCACGCGCCTGATCCGCCAGGCCGATGGTCGCGAAAAGCTCTCGGCCAGCATTGGCCAGATCAGCTATTTCGAAGACTCGCGGGTCACCGTCAACCCTGGCGACCCGGTGGTGAGCGAAAGCAAGTCTGCCTGGGTGGCCGACGTCAACTGGGCCATGACCGACCGCTGGACCCTGGGTACCACCTACCAGTGGAACCCCAAGTTCCGCAAGGAAGACCTAGCCAGTGTACGGGCGCGCTACCTGCTGCCGGACGACGGCGTGATCAACCTGAGCTACCGTTACCGCGGCAACCCAACCACTGGTCAGGAACAGCTCAAGCAGGCCGACTTCTCCTTCCTGTACCCGATCAACCCGCGCTGGAGCGTCGTTGGCCGTTACTACTACTCCATGCTCGACCGCAAGCCGCTGGAAATCATTGGCGGTGTCCAGTGGGACAGCTGCTGCCTGGCAGTGCGTGCACTGGCCCGCCGCTACGTCAGAAACCGCGAAGGCGACCTCAACAATTCGTTCCAGATCGAGTTCGTGCTCAAGGGCCTGAGCTCGGTCGGGCAGAACACGGACCGCACCTTGCGCCGTGCTATTCTCGGCTACAACCGAGACGACCTCTACCTCGTTCCGCCGAGCAACATCGAAGCGAACGACGACGACTACGATCCCAACCAGATTCCATGACCAAGACCCTTCCTGCAGTCCTCGCCACCTTGCTGGCGTTCTCCGGCGTTGCCGCCCCGGCTGTTGCGCAGCAGACGCAACCGCTGGACCGCATTGCCGCCATCGTCGACGAGGGCGTCATCCTGCAGAGCGAACTGCAGCGTGCGGTCGCCAACATCAAGGGCCAGTACGCCGGGCGTGAAGCCCAGCTGCCGCCGGAATCGGTGCTGGAACGTCAGGTACTGGAGCGCCTGGTGCTGGTCAAGCTGCAGGTGGCCCGCGCCGAGAGCAGCGGCATCCGCGTCAGCGATGAAGAGCTCAACCACGCCATCAGCAGCATCGCCCAGCAGAACGGCACCAACGTTGATGGCCTGCGCCAACGCCTGAGCCAGGACGGCATCGGTTTCTCCGACTTCCGTAACTCGGTGCGCGAGGAAATCATCACCCAGCGCCTGCGCCAGAGCTTTGCGCAGAGCCGCATCAGCGTCAGCGAAGGTGAAGTGGACGCCGCCCTGGCCCAGCAGAACGCCGGCGGTGCCCAGTTCCACCTGGCGCACATCCTGATTGCCGTACCCGAAGGCGCGACTGCCGAGCAGATCGCCACTGGCCAGAGCAAGGTTGACGGCGTCAAGGGCCTGCTCGACAAGGGCGAGCTGGACTTCTCCGCTGCTGCCGTCCGTTATTCGGACAGCCCCAACGCGCTGGAAGGCGGCGACCTGGGTTGGCGCAGTGCCGACGAAATCCCCAGCGCTTTCGCCAACCAGATCAAGACCATGAAGGCCGGCGACGTGCTGGGCCCGATCCGTGGCCCGAGCGGCTTCCAGCTGCTCAAGCTGGTGGAGACCCGTGATGCCGGCGGCGCCGGCGACAGCGGCCAGAAGGTCACCGAATACCACGCCCGCCATATCCTGGTGCGCGTCACTGACCAGGTCGACGATGCAGCTGCCAAGGCCAAGATCGAGACCCTGCGTGCGCGCATTGCTGGCGGCGCCGACTTCCAGGCCGTGGCCAAGGAGTCTTCGGACGACACCAACAGCCGCGGCCAGGGCGGTGATCTGGGCTGGTTCCCGGCTGATGCCTTCGGCCCGGACTTCGGCAAGCAGGTTGAAAGCCTGACTGACAATGGCGTCGGCTCTCCGTTCCGCACCGACGCCGGCTGGCATATCGTGCAGCGTGTGGCCAGCCGTCAGACCGACGTTACCGACAACAACAAGCGCGCCCAGGTCCGTGAACAGATCGGCCGCCGCAAGCTGGACGACGAGTACAACCGTTACCTGCAGGAACTGCGAGGCGAAGCCTACGTCAGCTTCCGCAGCGGCGACCGTGCGGAAGGCAATGCAGATTCGGCCAGCACCCCGGCCGAGCCGGCCAAGCCCTGATCCATGATTGCCCAGCTCGCTCTGGTTCCGGGCGAGCCCTCCGGGATCGGCCCGGAACTTTGCATACGTCTTGCCCAACAGCCGCGCAGTGACTGCCGGCTGTTGGCGTTTGCGGACCCGGATACCTTGCAGGCCGCTGCCAGCGCGCTGAATCTGCCGCTGCAGCTACTGCCCGAACATGCCACTACCTGCCGCCCCGGCGATTTGCGTCTGCGCGAAGTGCGCAACGCCAGCCCATCACAGTTCGGCCAAGCCGATCCGCGCAATGCACGCGCGGTGATCGATGCCCTGCTCGGCGCCGGCCAGGCCTGTCTGGACGGCAGCCTTGATGGTGTGGTCACCGGCCCGGTGCACAAGGCGATGATCAACCAGGGCGGTATCGCCTATAGCGGCACCACTGAACTGCTGGCCAACCAGGCCGGCGTCGAAGTGGTGATGATGCTGGCCAATGACATCGTGCGTGTAGCCCTGGCCACCACCCACCTGCCGCTGCGCGACGTCGCCGACGCCATCACCACTGACAGCCTGCGCAAGGTCATCAGCACCACCGATGCTGCCCTGCGCCGCGATTTCGGCCTGGTGCAGCCACGTATCGCCGTGCTCGGGCTCAATCCGCACGCCGGCGAAGACGGCCATCTCGGCCGTGAAGAGCTGGACCTGATCATCCCCCTGCTGGAGCGGATGCGCGGCGAAGGCCTGAACCTGATCGGCCCGCTGCCCGCCGATACCGCCTTCCTGCCAGCCAAACTGGCCGGTTTTGACACCGTGCTGGCGATGTACCACGACCAGGGCCTGCCGGTACTCAAATACAGCGGCTTCGAGCAGGCCACCAATATCACCCTGGGCCTGCCCTACCCGCGCGTCGCGGTGGACCATGGCACCGCCCTGGACCTCGCCGGCAAGGGCGTAGCCGACCCCTCCAGCCTGTTTGCGGCCACGGCGTTATGCGCGCAGCTGGCTGCACAACGTAAAATCAGCACATGAATTCAGATCATTCCCCGCGCACGGGCTTCACCGCCCCGGCCAAGAAGCAGCTCGGCCAGCACTTTCTGGCGGACAAGTATTACGTCGAGAAGATCGTCCTGGCAGTCGACCCGAAGGGTGACGACCGTCTGGTCGAGATCGGCCCCGGCCAGGGCGCCATCACCTTTCCGCTGCTGCGCCGCCACCCCAGGCTGACCGTCATCGAGTTCGACCGCGATCTGATCGCGCCGCTGACCGAAGCGGCCGCGCCGCTGGGTGAGCTGACCATCGTCCACAGCGACGTGCTGCGGGTGGACTTCACCGAGCTGGCCGCCGGTTCAACGATCCGCCTGGTCGGCAACCTGCCCTACAACATCTCCTCGCCTATCCTGTTCCACGCGCTGGACCACGCCGCCGCGATCTCGGACATGACCTTCATGCTGCAGAAGGAAGTGGTCGACCGCATGGCCGCCGGCCCCGGCAGCAAGGTTTACGGCCGCCTGAGCGTGATGCTGCAGGCGTTCTGCGAGGTAAAGGCACTGTTCGTGGTGCCGCCGGGCGCGTTCCGGCCGCCGCCGAAGGTGGATTCGGCCGTGGTCAGGCTGATCCCGCGCGATCCCGCCAGCGTCGGCATCAACGACCGCAAGCGCTTCGCCGACGTGGTCCGCGCCGCCTTCGGCCAGCGCCGTAAAACCCTGCGCAACGCCCTCAACGGCGTCATTGACCAGGCCCAGTTCGAAGCCGCCGGTGTGCGCAGTGATGCCCGCGCCGAACAGCTGGAAGTTGCCGATTTCATCAGGCTTGCGAACCTGCCGCAGGAATAAGCGCGGCATACACGCAATCCGATCACCTGCTTTTGCTTACACTCTCCCCATGGAAGACACCCGCCACTACGCGATCGAGATCGAGGTCTCGCCTCGTTTCATCGACGACCAGTCGGCCCCTGAAGACGGGCGCTTTGCGTTCGCCTACACGATCCGCATCCACAACCGCGGCACCATGCCGGCGCGGCTGATCAGCCGCCATTGGCGCATCACCGACGGCGAAGGCCGGGTCGAGATCGTCGATGGCGATGGCGTGGTCGGCGAGCAGCCGCGCCTGCGCCCCGGCGAGGAGTTCCGCTACACCTCCGGCGTGATGCTCGGCACCGAGCGCGGCACCATGCAGGGCCACTACGACATGATCGCCGACGACGGCACCGAGTTCGCCGCGCCGATCGCGCCGTTCGTGCTCGCCATCCCAAGGACGCTGCACTGATGGCGATCTGGGCAATTGGCGACCTGCAGGGTTGCTACGACGTCACCCAGCGCTTGCTGGAGAAGATCAACTTCGACCCGGCCAGCGACAAACTGTGGTTCGCCGGCGATCTGGTCAACCGTGGTGGCCAATCACTGGAAACATTGCGGCTCGTGCATTCACTGCGCGAACACAGCGTCACCGTGCTCGGCAACCACGACCTCTCCCTGCTGGCCATTGGCGCGCGCAGCGAAGAGGAGCAGCGCAAGGTCAACCCGGACCTGCAACGCATCGTGCTGGCCGAGGACCGCGACGTGCTGCTGGACTGGCTGCGCATGCAGAAGCTGGCGCACGTCGACCGTGAGCTGGGCTGGATGATGTTCCATGCCGGTCTGGCACCGAAGTGGACCGTGGCACTGGCCGAGAAGCATGCCCGCGAAGTCGAGTTGCAACTGCACGGCAATGGCTACCGCAAGTTGTTCCGCAACATGTACGGCGACAAGCCGGCATGGTCACCGGGCCTGAGCGGCTACGACCGCTCGCGCGCGATCATCAACATCTTTACCCGCATGCGCTACTGCACCCCAAGCGGGCGCATCGGCATGGAAGACAAGGGCACCCCGGGCACCCAGCCGCAAGGCATGTACCCGTGGTTTGAAGTACCTGGCCGGGTCGAGCGCGAACTGAAAATGGTCTGCGGCCATTGGTCGGCCCTGGGCCTGACCATCACCCAGGGCGTGCACGCCATCGATACCGGCGCCGTCTGGGGCGGCAAGCTCACCGCACTGCAGCTGGACAGCGAAGACCTGCGCATCGTGCAGGTGCCGGGCCGTGATGTACCAGTGCCAGTGCCAGGCCAGCACCCGCCACGCAAACCGCGCGCGGAAGCCAAGCCCGAGGCCAAACCCGAACCGCGCAGTGAAGCGCCCCGCCCCGAGCGCAGCGGTGAACAGCGCCGCCGGCCGCGCCGCCATCGTCCGCGTGGGCGCAACGGCAATGGCAACAACAACGGCAGCAACAGCACGCCTGCGCCGGACAACAACGGACCGGCTGCATGAGGCCTTGGCCATCAGCGTTGGTGCTGATGGTCATCGCAGTGCTTGCCGGCTGTCGTCCGCAGACGGATGACACGCAGACCAGTCTGCCGTCGCAGGCAGCAACCGAACCCACGCCTGCTGCAACTTCGCCTCCGCTGGTGGCAGCTGCACGGGCGCAGATCGGTGTCACTACCCGCTACGATCCGGCCTATTTTTCCCTCGGCTATCCCGGTGGCGATCCGCCGCTGGATCGCGGCGTCTGCACCGATGTGGTGATCCGCGCCCTGCGCACGCAAGGTGTTGACCTGCAGCAGCGCATCAACGAGGACATGCGCGGGGATTTCTCCGCCTATCCGTCGCTATGGGGACTGTCGCGACCGGATCGGAACATCGACCACCGCCGCGTGCCCAACCAGATGCGCTGGTTCCAGCGCCAGGGCTGGGAGCTACCGATAACTACCCTCGCCGATGACTACGCCGCCGGTGACATCGTGGCATGGAAGCTCAATGGCAACGGCCTGCTGCACGTAGGCATCGTTTCTGACCGGCGGCTGGATGATGGCACCCCGCTGGTGCTGCACAACATCGCACAGGGGACGCAGGAACAGGATCTGCTGTTCCGGCACACGATCATCGGGCATTACCGGATGCCGGGGTGATGCAGTCTCGTGCAAGGCGTTGAACGCCTGATACAACGCAAAGAGCTACCCCTCCCCAACCCTCCCCTCGGCTACGCCAAAGGGAGGGGGCGGATCTCGCCGGCTGCACCATTCCGCGTAGCCAAGGCTGTTACTCCCTCCCTTTGGCGCAGCCAAGGGGAGGGTTGGGGAGGGGTAGCTTCGTAGCTCCTAGCCTCTCAGCTTCAAAACAACTCAACGCCGCACGTAATGCGCGAACCGGAAAGCAAACGCATGCCGCTCATCCGCTGCATGCGCCTGGCTATCTACCTCGCGCCACAGCGCCGGATCCACATCCGGAAAATGCGTATCGGCGTTCACCTCGGTATCCACCCAGGTCAGGTACAGGTCGGTTGCCTGATCCATCAGCAACCGATAGATCTCGCCGCCACCGATCACGCACAGCTCGTCAGCGCCCTCGCCTGCAGCGATCGCCCGCGCCTCGTCCAACGAAGCCACCGCACGCATGCCGGCAAACGGCACCTGGCCAGTGCGGGTCAACACCAGATTGGTTCGCCCCGGCAGCGCGCGCCCCAGCGACTCTGCGGTCTTGCGCCCCATCAGGATGGGCTTGCCCAAGGTCAGCGCCTTGAAGTGCTTGAAGTCATCCGGCAGATGCCACGGCATCGCATTGTCATGGCCGATGCCACGATTGCGATCCAGCGCGGCGATCATCGACAGCTTCATCACACCGCCACCGGCGCCTTGATGGCCGGATGCGGATCGTAGCCGTCGATGCGGATGTCGTCGAACTGGAAGCCGAACAGGTCGGTCACCTCCGGGTTCAACCACAGCGTGGGTAGCGCGCGCGGTTCGCGCGACAGCTGCTCGCGTGCCTGCTCGTAATGGTTGGAATAGATGTGCGCGTCGCCCAGCGTGTGCACGAAATCACCCACACCCAGCCCGGTCGCCTGCGCCACCATATGCGTCAACAAGGCATAGCTGGCGATGTTGAACGGCACGCCGAGGAAGATGTCGCCGCTGCGCTGGTACAGCTGGCAGCTGAGCTTGCCGTCCACCACGTAGAACTGGAACAGGTTATGGCAGGGCATCAGCGCCATCTGCGACAACTCGCCAACATTCCAGGCGCTAACCACCAGCCTGCGCGAATCCGGATTGCGCTTGATCTCGTCCACCAGCCACTGCATCTGGTCGATCTCGCGGCCATCGGCAGTGGCCCAGCTGCGCCACTGCTTGCCGTAGACCGGGCCGAGGTCGCCGTTGGCATCGGCCCACTCGTCCCAGATGTTGACCTTGTTGTCCTTCAGGTAGCCGATATTGGTATCGCCCTTCAGGAACCACAGCAGCTCGTGGATGATCGAGCGCAGGTGCAGCTTCTTGGTGGTGACCAGCGGGAAGCCCTGGCTGAGATCGAAGCGCATCTGCCAGCCGAACACGCTGCGCGTGCCGGTGCCGGTGCGGTCGGACTTCTCGGTGCCGTGCTCCATCACATGTTGCAGCAGATCCAGATATTGCTTCATGCCTTCTTCTCTTCCAGTGGAAGCACCGGCTGCAACACCGGCGCGCGGCGCGACATTGCCAGCAACACCAAGCCCAGCACGATCAACGGCAGGCTCAGGATCTGGCCACGGGTCAACCAGTCAAACGCGACATACACGCCGTTGTCGGGCATGCGTACGAACTCGACCAGGAAGCGGAAGCAGCCATACAGCAGCGCGAACAGGCCGGACACGGCGTACCGCGGGCGCGGCTTCATCGAGTAGAACCACAGCACCAGGAACATCACCAGGCCTTCCAACAGCGCTTCATACAACTGCGAAGGATGACGCGCGTACTGGGCCAGCAAGCCAGCAGCGTAGTCCTGCTGGATCTGCGCCGCCGACAGCAGCTGCTCCATCGCTGGCAAGCCCGCCGGAACATCCTTCAGCGGCGAATGCGGGAAGATCACGCCCCAACCTGCATTGGTGAACTTGCCATACAGCTCGCCACCAATGAAGTTGCCCAAGCGACCAAAGCCCAGGCCCAGCGGCACCAATGGCGCAACGAAATCAATGGTGTCGAAGAAATGCAGCTTGTACTTGCGCGTCCACCAAGCGCCGGCAATCAGCACGCCGAGCAGGCCACCATGGAAGCTCATGCCGCCTTCCCATACCCGCAACAGGATCAGCGGATTGGCGAGGAAGTCGGCGGTGGCGTAGAACAACATGTAGCCGATGCGCCCACCCAGCACCACGCCCAACATCGCGTAGAACAGCAGGTCGGAGAAGCCGTTCATGTCCACGCCCGGCAAGCGCCCGGCGAGGATGCGTGAGCGGCCCAGCCACCAGGCGGCAGCAAAGCCAAGCAGGTACATGACGCCGTACCAGTGCACATCGATCGGACCCAGCGAGAAAGCGATGGGGTCTATGTCATGAAGAAAGAGCATGCGGGCACTGTCAGGCGAACCAGCCCCTATTCTCGGGGTAGCAGCCCTTGCCACTCAACCCATGGTTCAGCCGAACACCTGCGGGTGGTCAGGTAGCTCGTTGCGGCCACGCCCGGCTGGATCAGGCGGGAAGTGCGCAGACAGCAGCCGCGAGACCTCGGCCACCGCCGCCACCACGGCTTCCTCGCGACTACTTCCGTTCAGCTGCTCGCGCAGCTGGTCACAGATCGATTGCCATTGCGCGGAATCCACCCACGCCTGCAGGCCACGGTCGGCGACAATCTCGATGGCATGGTCGGCCAGCAACAGATAGATCAGCACGCCGTTGTTGGCCTCGGTGTCCCAGGTCCGCAGCAGTGCGAAGGCATGCTCGGCGCGGGCACGGGCGCTGGTGTTTTTCCACAACAGCGCCAGCGGCAGATCAGACTCCACCGCGAACATCACCTGGCCGCTGTGCAGGCGTTCGCCGTCGGCAATGGCATGGGCAATCCGGTCCAGGCTGGCCTCAGGGAAGGCGGCATGGGCGGAAGGGGCAAAGAAATGTCGTAACCAGCGCATCACCAGCTCCCCGAGGCGCCACCGCCTCCCGAACGTCCACCACCACCGCCCCAACCGCCACCGCCGCCGAAGCCTCCACCGCCGCCGCCAAAACCACCGCCACCGAAGCCGCCTCCGCCGCCCCAGCCACCGCCACTGGCGAATCCGCCACTGCCGCCTTTGCCCAGCGAAAACACAAAGGCGACAAAGGCGGCAATAGCGCCGCCGGCCATCGACAACAGCAACCAGCCCGCAGCGCCGGCTATCAGCCCGGACACCACACCACGCAATGGCCGCGGCAGCTTGGCCAGCAGCATGCGCATGAAGGTGGAGGCAAACACGCCAATCATGATCGCGAAGAAGAAGATCGAATCACCGCTGCCACCGCCGCCATCGCGGTTGCTGCTGACCGGGGCCGGCAGCTCCTCGCCGTCGATGAGCTTGACCAGTACCGCACTGGCAGCCGTAACGCCGCCGGCGTAATCGTTCTGGCGGAAGTGCGGCACCAGGTATTCCTGGATCACCCGATTGGCGATCGCATCCGGGATGGCACCTTCCAGACCATAACCCGGCTCGATCCGCACCCTGCGGTCATCCTTGGCCACCAGCAGCAATACGCCGTCATCCACACCCTTGCGGCCAATCGCCCACTGGTCAAACACACGGGTGCTGTACTGGGCGATGTCCTCCGGCTGGGTGGTAGGCACGATCAGCACCTGCAGTTGCGCACCCTTGCGCTGTTGCAGGGCAAGGGCCTGCTGCTCCAGCGCCTGCCTCTGCGCCGCATCGAGGGTACCGGTGGTATCAACTACCGGCGAATCCAGCGGCGGGATTGGCGCCAGCTGCTGGGCCAGCAGCGGCCCTGCCCAGCCGAGGCCGAGCAGGCAAAGCAACAGACCGAACCGTTGCAGCAACGCGCTCATCGCGCGCGGCTCACTGTGCCGGTGCGGGCTGCGGCGGCGTCTGCTGCGGCGCTGCCGGCTGGGTGCCGAAGCTCACGGTCGGCGGCTGCGCGATCTGCGCCTCATTGTCGACGGTGAAATTGGGCTTGGCCGCATAGCCGAACATCTTGGCGGTGATCACCTGCGGGAACGAGCGGATGTAGGTGTTGTAGTCCTGCACCAGCTGGATATAGCGACCGCGGGCCACGGTGATGCGGTTCTCAGTGCCTTCCAGCTGTGCCTGCAGGTCACGGAAGTTCTGGTCGGACTTCAGCGTCGGGTAGTTCTCGCTGACCACCAGCAGCCGTGACAGCGCGCTGCCCAGTTCGCCCTGGGCTTGCTGAAACTGCTTGAGCGAATCGGCGTCGTCGGCATTGACCTGGATCTGCCCAACCTTGGAACGGGCATTGGTGACCTCGGTCAGCACCTGCCGCTCCTGCTGGGCATAGCCCTGCACGGTATTGACCAGGTTGGGGATCAGGTCGGCACGGCGCTTGTACTGGTTGACCACCTCGGACCAGCCGGCCTTGACCGCCTCATCCTTCTGCTGGATGGCGTTATAGCCACAGCCGGAAATGGAAATCACCGCGATGACAAGCAACATCAGGCGAAGGTACTGGCGCATGGGTCGGACCCTGGATGGCTGGAATGCCGAGCATGCCACGTTGCCTGTTCAAGGTTTGCAAAGACCAGCGGCGACCAAAGCCCCCCCGGGCGAGGCTGTTGTGGGAGCGGCGTCAGCCGCGAAGCAAATCATCCCTCAGATTGCGGACATCCCCGCAACCACCGCTGCGCCGGCTTCGCGGCTGACGCCGTTCCCACAAAAACAAAAGGGCCGGCAATGCCGGCCCTTTGGGTCCTGTTGCCGGCCGGCGATGCCGGCCGATCAGGCCCTTACCAGTTGTCCGAACCCGGTACGTGATGGGCCTTGGCATTGCGGCGCATCAGCAGGTTCAGCCATTCCACGAGGATCGAGAAACCCATCGCCGCATAGATGTAGGGCTTGGGCACATGCACGTCCAGACCATCCAGCACCAGCACCGCACCCACCATCAGGATGAAGGCCAGCGCCAGCAGCTTCACGGTCGGGTTGGCGTCGATGAAACGGCCCAGCGGGTTGGCCGCCAGCAGCATCACCGCTACCGACAGCAGCACCGCACAGACCATTACCGGGACGTGCGAGGCGATGCCGACGGCAGTAATCACCGAGTCCAGCGAGAACACGATATCGATCACCGCGATCTGCGCGATCACCATGCCGAACGAAGCAGCCACCTTGGTCGTGGTCGGGTCGGCATCTTCGCCACCGGTGACCAGTTCACGGATTTCCTTGGTGCCCTTGTAGAGCAGGAACAGGCCGCCGACGATCAGCACCAGGTCACGGATGGAAATCCCCATGCCGGCCACGGTGAACAGGTTGTTCTCCATGTGGGCCAGATAGGCCAGCGAGATCAGCAGCAGGATGCGGGTGATGCAAGCCACCGCGATGCCGACGCGACGCGCCAGCGGGCGCTTCTCCTCGGGCAGGCGCCCGACCGCGATGGAGATGAAGACCAGGTTGTCGATGCCGAGCACGATTTCCAGTGCGCTGAGCATGAACAGGGTGACCCATACGTTCGGGTCGGCTAGAAACTCAAGAGACATGCGAACAATCCTTCAATAAAACCAATGCATCAGCGCCACCCGGCAACTGACGTGTCAAAAAACGCGCGGCAGCAGAATCAGGCCCCAGCACAGCAGTACGTTCATCATCAGCACGAAGACCGCCGCCGAGCCCATGTCCTTGGCACGGCCAGCCAGCACGTGGTATTCCGGGCCGTAGCGCTCGATCACCGCCTCGATGGCCGAGTTGGCCAACTCCATGGCGATCACCAGCAGCATCGAGCCGATCATCAAAATCTGCTCCACCGGCCCCTGGCCCAACCAGATCGCCAGCGGTGCCAGCACCACGAACAGACAGACTTCCAGCCTGAACGAGGACTCGTGCATCCAGGCAGCACAAAGCCCCTGCCAGGACCACTTGGCGGCCTTGAGGATGCGCCCCGGGCCACGCGGCATATGCCCGATCTGATCAGCCATTCGACACCTTGCCGTTTGCCGCAGCGCGGCCGAGCAAAACCTTGGAGGCTGGACAACCGCTCATGGGAATGACACCGGTAGCGTGAGATTAGCCGCCAATTTTGCCACATCTGGCCTTTGCTTACCGCCGCCGCCGCGAAACCGCAGCTCAGCGATACAGCAGGGTCGCGGTCGTACCCTGCCCTTCACGGCTGTCCATCTCGATACGCCAGCCGCAGCGCTCACACAGCCTGCGCACGATCGGCAATCCCAGGCCGACGCCAAGCTGACGGCCGCCATCGGCGCGGTAGAAGGGCTCGAAGATCCGCGCCAGCGCCTCGCGGCTCATGCCGATACCGGTATCGCGAACGACCACCTGGCCCGGCATCACCCGCACCTCCACCTCGCCCACATCGGTATACAGGCAGGCGTTGCGCAGCAGATTGGCCACCACCACGTGCATTGCCCGCGGCGGCCCCATCAGCATCTGGCTGCCTTCAACCTGCACCCGCAGCTGCACCTGCTTGCCCTGCAACAACTCTTCAACGTTGGCCGCCTCATAGCGCACCACCTCGCCGACATCGAACAACTCCGACTGCGGCTCCACATCCACCTCGCGGGCCAGCAGCAGGAACGCATCGATCACCGCCTCCATGTCGCGCCCTGCACGCTGGATGCGCTGCAGGCTGCGCTGCAATCGTGGGGTCAGCCCGGAATCGGCCAGGGCCATGTCGCTGGCCATGCGGATCACGGTCAGCGGCGTACGCAGCTCATGACTGGCATCACGGGTGAAGTTGCGCTCGCGTGCCACGTGATCGCCAACCTTGCCGGCCATGTCATGCAGGGCCAACGCCAATTGCCGGGTCTCGCCCTGCACCTCCGGCGGTAAGCGCTCCGGTGCCAGCTCCTTCGCATCGGGGTGGCGCGGGTCCCACAGCGATACCCGTCGCGCCAGCCAGCTCACCGGTGCAACCAGCCGCGCGGAAGCCCGATAGGTCAGCCACGACGATGCATGGATGGCCAGCAGGATCAGCAGCACCCCTGCCCATACCGCCGCACGGTGCGAGATCGAACGCTGGTACACCAGGTACAGCCGCCCCTCCGGCTGCTGGTCCACCAGCACCAGCTGATCGGACGACTCCAGCTCATGAAACCCCGGCGCAAGTGCGCGCAGCTGCGCAGGTAGCGTCGCCTCGGGTTGCCCTGCCTGCTGCAGGTAGCCACGGATGCGCAGGGTATTGGGCGGGGTCATATCCGCTGCCTGCGCGCGCTGCTGCCAGTAGTACTGCGCCTCGCCCTGCAGGACTGCATTGATCAGGCCGTACTTGACCACCAGGGCCATCAGATAGCCCCCAAGCAGCACAGCCAGACTCGCCAGCAGCGCCTGCAGCGCCTGCAGGATGAAGGCTATTCTGATCTTCCGCGGTAACCCGTACGACATGCGCCCCCCCTCGAAGCCGGCCTGATTATAGGGACTGGACTGGCGCCGCCACAGACTTACCTGGCATGAAAAAACCGCCGCGACCCATGTTCCGCGGCGGTTCTTCAATACACAGGTGCCAGTACAAGCCCCCTGCAGCTCAGCCCATGGACTGACCGATGTCGGCGATGCGGTAACCCGCACTCTGCACGGTGTGCAACAAGGGCCGGTCGAACGGCTTGTCGATGATCTTGCGCAGGTTGTACAGATGGCTGCGCAAGGTATCCGAATCGGGCAGCCCATTGCCCCATATCTCGCGCTCGATTTCCTGTCGGGTAACCACGCGCGGTGATTCGCGCATCAGGATGGTGAGCAGACGCAATCCGATCGGCGACAGCTGCAGCTCGCTGCCTGCACGGGTGGCACGCATGCTCACCGGGTCCAGCACCAGGTCGGCAACCTTCAGCACCTCCGCACCTACCTGGCGGCGCTCGCGGCGGATCAGTGCACGCAGGCGTGCCTCCAGCTCCTGTATCGCGAACGGCTTGGTCAGGTAGTCATCGGCCCCGTAGCCCAGCCCGGTAAGCTTGTCATCCAGCGTATCGCGTGCGGTCAACATCAGCACCGGCGTGGACTTTCGTGCTTCGTTACGCAGGCGCCGGCATACCTCGATGCCATCCAGGCGCGGCAGCATCAGGTCCAACACCACCACGTCGTAACTGTTCTCAGCGGCCAACCGGTAGCCATCCAGGCCATCGGCTGCGTAGTCCACCTCAAACCCCTTGCCTTCCAGGTATTCGCCAATCATCTCGGAGATGTTGCGGTTGTCTTCGACAACCAATACCAGCCCGGACGATTCCTTGGTCTGTCGCATGGAGCCTCCTTAGTCTTCAGCTTTGTGAAAGATGCCGCACTCCTGGTGGACTCCGTGTGAAGACGCCCTTGCCCATTATTGGTATCAACTGAAACCTACTCGACACAGACAAGGCGTTGCCCGTCCGCGCCCTATGCTATCGACCCATCTTGATGAAACTGGATATGGCCGCCCCGTCCTTTACTGCCTATCTCTACCCGGTACTGCTGCTGGTTGCCAGCAACGTATTCATGACCATCGCATGGTATGGCCATCTGAAGTTCAAGACCGCCCCCTTGATGACGGTGATCCTGGTCAGCTGGGGTATCGCCTTCTTCGAGTACTGCCTGCAGGTACCAGGCAACCGCATGGGCAGCGCGGTGTATTCGGCACCACAGCTCAAGGGCATGCAGGAAGTAATTACCCTGGTGGTGTTCGCGGTGTTCTCTGCCACCTACTTGGGGCAACCACTGAAGTGGAACCACTGGGCGGCGTTCGCGCTGATCGTGGTGGCTGCACTGCTGATGTTCAAGGAATAACCCAGAAGCATGTAGGAGCGGCGGGGGGGGGGGCGCGGGGGGGGGGGGGGAAAACCAGAAGAGCGCCCCCGCCCCGGGGGGGCCCCCAGCACCCGGCGCGCCGCCCCGCCGCCGGGCCGCCCCCCCCGGCCGGAGGCCCCGCGGGGGGGG
>NZ_JBRREH010000089.1:0-20974 GCF_056760175.1 Stenotrophomonas sp. STEN021
GGCTTACGCCGCTCCTACAAAGCTGATGCATTGTTGGTGAAGCCCCTGCCGAGCATGGCTCGGCACTACAGTGCGGTCAGTCGCCCAGGCGTTCTTCGAGGAAGTTGTCCATCATCTTCCAGGCACGCTTGGCGGCGCGTGGGTCGTACAGGCAGCCCGGTGGGCTGTTGGCGTCAGACTCGGCGAAGCAATGCACCGCGCCGCTGAAATTGACGAACTGCCAGTCGGCCTTGGCGGCATCCATTTCAGTACCGAAGTTGGCAATGTCCTCGGCGGTGACGCCGCGATCAGCGGCGCCATTGAGCACCAGCATCGGCACCTTGCCGCTGCCAGCCACTGCGGGGGCCGGCGTCGACAAGCCGCCGTGCAGGCTCACCACGCCTGCCAATGGCAGGCCGGCACGGGCCATTTCCAGCACCGTGGTGCCGCCGAAGCAGAAGCCGACGGCGGCGATATGCCGCGTGTCCAGTGGCAGCTTGCCAGCCTGTGCCTTCAACGCTTCCAGCGCCGCCGCTGCGCGAGCACGCAGCAAACTGCGATCCTCCCGCAAGGGCTTGGAAGCAGCAGCGGCCGCATCATTGTCCTTGGGCCGCACATTCCTGCCATAGACATCGGCAACCAGCACCACGTAGTCATCGCCGGCAATCTGTTCGGCCTTGGCAATCGCCGAGGCGTTGACGCCGCGCCAGTTCGGCACCATTACCACGCCCGGTCGGCGCGCATCGCCGTCATCGTCGTAGACCAGCACGCCACTGAAGGTGGTGCCGTCGTGCTGCCACTCCAGTGGCTGCGTCTTCATTGCGGCCAATGCCGGCGTCGCCGCCAGTCCCAACATCGTCACTGCAGCCCATCGCCACCTGTTCATGCCTGTGCTCCTGAGAAGAGGACGGAGGGCATCACGTCAACAGCGCACCTCCCGTGACGCATTGTGCATTGGCGGCGTTACGCAGGTGTGCTTGGATATGCATCCCTCACGCATGCGCTGCCCCATGACCCTTGTCGAAACCTTTCTTTCCGGCCTTGTACCGCGCCTGCCAGCAGACGATGCCCCGATGTGGCGCTGGGTGGAAGGCGCAAGCCAGTCCGACCTGCAACGCCTGCAACAGCAATGGCCACAGGTACCGGCGAGCCTGCTGGAGCTGCTGGCACAGGTGGATGGCAGCCACTACCGGGACTACCCGCAAGGTGAGGTCAATGTGCTGATGCTTGGCTCGGACGTCGGCGACGGCAGCTACCCCTACTACCTGCGCTCGGTGCAGCAGATCTTCGAGGACAGCGCGCAGTGGGACGACAGCATCCGTTCCATCTACGAAGAATGGCTGGACGATGAGCCGGAGATTCTCGGCGCCGGCATCGATGCCGACGTGCCGATGGGCAGGCGCCTGTGCTTCTCGCACTGCATGAACAACGGCGGCACTTCGATGCTGTATCTGGATTTCGATCCTGCCGACGGCGGCAGCAGTGGCCAGGTCGTACGCTATCTGCACGACCCGGACAGCTATGCGGTGATCGCGCCCAGCTTCGATGTCTATCTGCAGCAGCTGATCGACGGCGGTTACGCCTTCACCCAGCAAGACGAATGATCTGCTGATGCGAACCGCTGTTAGTTGATTGCATCTCGATGATGCATTTGGTGGCGCCGACTGACCGTCAGCGCCACAGCTGTATCGGCCAATGTCTTAGAGGATGCCGATACCCGGAATCGCGCTGATGCTTTCCGGATCAAAACCGGCCAGTTCAGCGAAGTGCCGTCCGCGCGCCACATAGTCCTTGTAGGCACCAAAGCTCGGCGCGCCCGGCGACAACAGCACTACCCCGCCCTGCTCGCCCAGCGCGGCACGCGCCAGTTCCACCGCATGCGGCAGATCGGTCGCGGCGTGCAGGCCAAAACCGCCAGCCTCGGCCAATGGCGCGAGCAACGTATTGATCCGTGGACCGTTGTTGCCCATGGTCACGATCTCGACCGGCGCGTTGTCGCGCATGTGCTCGGCGAAGTCCTGCCAGTCCACGCCGCGATCATGCCCGCCGACCAGCAAGGCAATGCGCTGCCCGGCGAAACAATCCAAGGCGGCCAGCGACGCATGCGGCGTGGTGCTGATCGAATCATTCACCCAACGCAGGCCATCGCGCTCGCCCAGCAGCTGCAGGCGATTCGGCAATGGCCGGAAACTCTGCACCGCAGGTGCCAAGGCAACCGCATCCAGACCGAGGGCTTCCAGCGCGGCAAGCACCGCACACAGGTTGCCGCGATTGTGGCGGCCCGGCAGCGGCGTGTTCGAAGTGTCGAACACCGCCTGCGTACCGCGATGCACGACCTCGCCAACCATATGCCAGCCTTCGGGCTGGTTGAACCAGACGATCTGGCTATGCGGCAGCTGCAGCGCGCGCAGGTGTTCGTCTGCTGCGTTGAGCACGGCGACGCGCGGATGGCCACCGGTCACCAACGACAGCTTGTCATCGATGTAGCGTTGCTCGCTGCCATGCCAATCCAGGTGTTCCGGGAAGATGTTCAGCACGATGGCGACATCCGGCCGCGCACCGCTACGGGCCACTTCACCGGTCTGGTAACTGGACAGTTCAACTGCCCAGTAGTCCGGCGCCGGCTGCGGGTCCAATGCTTCCAGCAGCGGCAGACCGATATTGCCGATCAGGCCGGTGCGATGCCCGGCCGCACGCAGCAGATGCGCCAGCAGCGAGGTGGTCGTGCTCTTGCCCTTGGTGCCGGTAACGCAGACCGTGTTCGGCAGCGTGCCATCGGCATCGGCGTGCTCGCTGAACCACAGCGAGGTGCCGCCGATGAACTGCGTACCCTGCGCCATGGCATGCTGCGCCTCGGGCTTGTACGGACTGATACCCGGTGACTTGATCACCACATCGAACGAAGCCAGCAGCTCACCACTGAACTCGGTTTCAACGCGCAGATGCGCATCGCCAAGCGCCAGAATTTCCTCTGCTTCAGCAGCAGAGCAAAGCACCGTCAAACGCGCAGGAAACCGATCTTCCGATTCGCGGGTCCCGATTCCCCATTCTCGATCACGCAGCGCGTGATAGGCCGCGCGGCCCTCACGCCCCCAACCCCACAGCGCGACCCGCTTGCCTTCAAGCTGCGAAATTCGCACGCAGACGCTCCCACAGTGCTGCCGGGATGCGGTGTTCACCATCGATGACCAGCAAGGGTTCGATCTGCAGTTCGTCGGCCGCCAGGGTCGGCTGGATCAGGGTGGCGAAGCGCTTGACCAGCACGTCCTCCTTCCAGTCCGGACGCGATGCCAGGGTCGCCATTGCTGCACGCGACTCCTTGCCTTCGCCCACGCACTCGAACGGCTTGTGATCCTGGAATTCCAGCAGCGCGTCGTAGCCGCCGGCCTGTTCCAGGTCGTCCAGCAGGTTGCGGCCGAAGATGCGCACCAGGCGGATCTTCGGCATGAACGGGGCCAGCGCCAGGAACACGAAGTGGCACTTCGGGCAGACGCCGCACCAGCGGTTCACCGGGCGCTCGCCGAGGATGTGGAAGTTGCGGTTGCAGCTGGAGAAATGTGCGTCGTAGAAATCGGTCTTGGCGAACTGACGGGCAACCGCCAGTTCCGACAGCGGACGCAGCAGCGAGTAATAGTTCAGGTCGGCGGCAACGTACTGCTGCACGTATTCGCCGAACGCCTTCTCGAAGGCCCAGCCCTTGGACCACTGGTGGTTCACTTCACCGGTCCCGGCAATCTGGCTACCGTAGCTGGCCGAACGTTCGTTGGAGAACACCACTTGATCCACGCCCTGCACCACGGCGGCCAGCACCATGATCGCGGAGTTCACCGCGGTGACCGGGATATGGCCGTTCCACGCGCCCTGGCGATTCAGTTCAAACAGCTCCGGCGCCAGCGTGCGGCCGATGTTGAGGGTCGGCAGGCCGGTGCGCTCGGCGCAGGCACGGATCAGCTGCGAGCCGCCGATCCAGGTGACGGTTTCGGCGACGCCGGCATTGCGCAGGGCTTCGATGCTGACCAGCGAGTCCTTGCCGCCGCCGATGGCTACCAGGGCGTGGTGGGACAGGCCGAGGGCGGGCGCGTTGCTCCTCTCTCCCGTCGGGAGAGGGGCCGGGGGCGAGGGTACGGCTGAGGAGGAGGCTGCGTCGGCTGACGTACCCTCTTCCCAACCCCTCTCCCGGCGGGAGAGGGGCTCATTGACCGGCAGCTTGAAGCGGTCGCGCAGGTTCAGGCCGTTGCGGTAGGCGAATTCGCCCAGGCCGTTGAAGTACACCGTTTCCACCAACGCGGCGGTGGCCGCGTCGATGGCGTAGCTGTCGATACTCACCTGCGCCGGCACTGCTGCCTTGTAGTAGCTGACACCTGCAATCAGGTGCAGCAACTGCAGGGCGCGTTGCACCGCAGCCGTGCGCTCGTCGTCCAACTGGAACGGCGCGCCCGGCACGGTGACGGTCTCGGTCAACTCCGGACCGTCGTCGAAGGCGTACACCAGCCGCGCCACACCGGTGTCCGCGGCGAAATCGCAGCGGACGAAGCGGAAACGGGAAACCTGGTCTTTATCAAAAGCTGTCATGGCGTATCCGGAAATCAAACTGGCCGTGGCGCGTCAGCGCGCAACGGACGACAAAGGTTTTCGCAAAAAGCAGACGTCATTGCACTTCATCAATGACGTCCTCGCGCGGCAAAGCGCGTTGGTTGTAGGTACTGGCCATGCTGAAACCATAGGCGCCAGCGTCGGCGATGACCATCACATCGCCCGGTTCTGTCGCCGCCGGCAGCTTCACCCGCTCGGCGAACACATCGCTGGATTCGCAGATCGGGCCGACCACGCTGAAATCAACATCGCGCTCGGCATCCAGGCGCGACAGGTTGGCGATGTCGTGCCAGGCGTCGTACAGCGCCGGGCGCAGCAAGGCATTCATGCCGGCATCCAGGCCAACGCGGCGCACGCCATCCTTCTCCACCACCTGCGAGGCATGGGTCAGCAGCACGCCGGACTCCGCAACCATGAAACGACCAGGCTCAATCGCCAGCTGGAAGGCTGGATGCACCGCCTTGATGTCGGCCAGGCCAGCGGCCCAGGCGTCCAGATCGAAGGGCTCGTCGTCATCGCTGTACGGCACCGGCAGACCGCCGCCGATATCGAGGATCTCAACACTGCCGATGCGACGCGCGAAGCCGGCCATCTCATCGACCATCTGCTTCCAGTGGCCGCTGTTCTCGATGCCGCTGCCCAGGTGCGCGTGCACGCCGGTGATGCGGATATCCAGCGCGCGCGCGGCCGCGATGAACTCATCCACACGCAGCGCCGACAGGCCGAACTTGGACTCCTTGCCGCCGGTGTTCACCTTCTTGTGGTGGCCATCGCCGTGACCCAGATCGATGCGCAGCCACAGCGAGCGGCCGCGGAACACTTCCGGCCAATGCTTCAGCAACTCGACATTGTCGACGGTGACATTGACGCCCAGCGCCAGCACCGCTTGATACTCAGTGATCGGCGCGAAGCTCGGGGTGAACAGCACCCGCTCCGGGGTGATACCCGGCACCGAGGCGAACACCAGCTCCACTTCGCCCTGCGACACGCATTCCAGGCCGAAACCTTCAGCAGCAAGCGTGCGCAGGATCTCGGGATGCGAGTTGGCCTTGATCGCGTAGAAACGGCGGTCGATCGCCGGGATCGCCTTCAACTGGCGGGCGCGCTCGCGCACCTTGTCCAGATCGTAGATGTAAGCCGGCGTCCCCTGTGCCGCTAGCTCAAGCAGCTTCTTCTGCTTGGCTGGCGCCTGCCACCACGGCGTCTGTCGCGGGCGGATGCTGCCGATGATTTCGCGCCAGCGCGGCCCGAACACCTGTTCTTCGTAGACCGGCATCGCGCCGCTGTCGATGAGCTCGGCGTGCAGGATCGGCAACAAGCCATCCGCATCGGCCTCGTCGATGACGAAGGTCAGGTTCAGGTCGTTGGAGGACTGCGAAATCATGTGCACGCGCTCCTTGCCGAACGTGGCCCACACGTCGGAGAGCTTGTACAGCAGCGAACGCATGCCGCGACCGACCAGGGTGATGGCCGCGCACGGCACGATCACCTTGACCTTGCAGATCTGCGACAGGTCGGCCGACAGCGCAGCCAGCACGTCGGTGTTGACCAGGTTCTCGGACGGGTCCAGCGACACGGTGACGTTGGTTTCGGCCGAACCGATCAGGTCCACCGACAGGCCGTGCTTCTTGAACAGGTTGAACACGTCGGACAGGAAGCCGACCTGCTGCCACATGCCGATGCCTTCCATCGAGATCAGCACAATGCCGTTACGGCGACTGATCGCCTTGACCCCCGGCACCGGCTCGGCGGCACCGTCGATGCTGGTACCCGGCATGTGCGGGCGCTCGGTATCGAGGATGGCCATCGGCACGCCTGCATCACGGCAGGGCTTGATCGAGCGCGGGTGCAGCACCTTGGCACCGGTGGTGGCGATTTCCTGCGCTTCGTAATAGTCCAGGCGGGTCAGCAGGCGTGCGTCGGGCACATCCTTCGGGTTGGCGCTGAACATGCCCGGCACGTCGGTCCAGATTTCAACGCGGCTGGCACCGAGCAGCGCACCGAAATACGCCGCCGAGGTATCCGAACCGCCGCGGCCGAGGATGGCGGTGCCACCGTCGCCGTGGCGCGCGATGAAGCCCTGGCTGATCAGCATGCGAGTGGGCTGCGCCGAGAAGCGCTGCTTGAAGTCGCCGCCGCCCTGCCACTGGCAGTTCACCGACAGACGCTGCGACCACTCGGTCTGGTTGGGTGCGGGCGGCAGTGCATTGAGCCATTCGCGCGCGTCCATCCAGCCGAAGTCCAGGCCGTTGCTACGCAGGTAGGCGGCACCGACGCTGGAGGACAGCAGTTCGCCCTGGCCCAGCACTTCGGCCTGCCAGTCCAGCGGGCGGCTGGCCGCGCGTGGGTCGTCCAATAGCTCCTGCAGGGCGGCAAGACGTTCAGCCAGCACGTCGGCGCCCAGCTCCAGCTCGGCGAGGAATTCATTGTGGCGGCTGACCAGCGCGGCCACGCGCTCGCGGCTGTCGGCAGCGCCGTCGGCAATCGCGGTCAGTTCATTGGTGACACCGGACAAGGCCGACACCACCACCAGCACCCTGCCGCCAGTCTCGTCCGCACGTTTTTTCGCCAACTGACCGATCGTGTTCCAGCGATGACGACGCGACACCGAGGTGCCACCGAACTTCAGGACGATCCAGCGATCAGCAATTGGGGAAGCAGACATTGGCTTTGAGGATTCACTAGTGGGAGAAAGACCCGGCAATGCGGGCGGAACTCCCGATTCTATGCCAAGGCCGTTGTGCCGGGACGGCTGAGTTACCAGCGATACCATCGCCACCCGGCCTCCCCTCCCGGGATGCAGAAAGTAGCATTTGCAACGATCCGGGTCATCCCAGGGTGAATGGGGGGAGCGGACCAGGGGTTGGCGATGACGACATCCCGCACGCTCACGCCTAAGCTGAGCTGCCCTGTTCCACCCGGAAACCCATGCGCCAACGCCGTTACCTGCAACTGGACGTCTTCGCCGCCCGCCCCGGCAGCGGCAACCCGCTGGGTGTCATCCTCGACAGCGAAGGCCTGGACACCGCCGCCATGCAGGCCCTCGCCGCCTGGCTGAACCTCTCCGAGACGGTATTTTTCCTGCCGCCAGACGAGGGCGCCAGCTACCGCATCCGCATCTTCACCCCGAGCAGCGAGCTGCCCTTCGCCGGCCATCCCAGCGTCGGCGCAGCCTGGGCGGCGGTCACCGCGGGCCTGGCGCGGACACAAGACGGCCGGCTGATACAGCAATGCGCTGCAGGCCTGCTGCCGGTGCGGGTAAGCGGGCCGGAAGATGCTCCCACCATACTGTTGGCCAGCCCAGCCGCCCGGCAGCATCCAACCGCGCCAGACGCTGTACCTGAACAACTGCAGGCCTTGCTCGCCCCCGGCCACACCCCCGAACTCTGGGACAACGGCCCACGCTGGTGGCTGTTGCCAACCCGCGATGCCGCCAGCGTCCGCGCACTGATTCCAGACATGCCCGCAATCGCCGACTGGAGCAATGCCTCCGGCGCGACCGGCGTCGCGGTATTTGCTGCCGAAGCCGGCCCGGATCACTCGCTGGTGACGCGTGCGTTCTGCCCGGCCGATGCCGCCGACGTACCCGAGGACCCCGTCACCGGCAGTGCCAACGCGCTGATCGCGGTGTGGCTGCAACAACACGGGCAACTACCCAGCGCTGGTGGCAGCTACGTCGTCAGCCAGGGCCGCGAAGTGGGTCGCGATGGCCGTGTCCAGATATCAATCGACGCGCAAGGCAGCGTCTGGATTGGCGGTCAGGTGCAAGCGGTTATCGACGGACAGGTGCACTGGTAAGCTGCCCAGCCGTCGTCTGGAACCGATTCGCAATGTCTGTTCGCCGCTATCTGCAGTTGGACGTGTTCGCCGCCCGCCCGGGCACTGGCAACCCGCTGGGCGTCATCGTCGACAGCGAGGGCCTGGATGATGCCGCCCTGCAGGCCATCGCCGCCTGGCTGAACCTGTCCGAGACCATCTTCTTCCTGCCGCCGGACGAAGGCGCCAGCTACCACATCCGCATCTTCACCCCGAAAGGCGAGCTGCCGTTCGCCGGCCATCCCAGCGTCGGCGCGGCCTGGGCCGCTGTGGAACTTGGCCTGGCCACGCCCGACGACAACGGCCAGCTGATCCAGCAATGCGCCGCTGGTCTGCTGCCAGTGCGGGTACAGGGCGGTCGCTGGTTCCGCCAGATCCATGTGCGCAGCCCGCAGGCGGAACGCCGCGACGTCGAGGCCCCCGTACTGCCCGAAGGCCTGGCCGCACTGGCCAAGCCGGGCCATACCCCGGAACTGTGGAACAACGGTCCGGACTGGTGGCTGCTGGAAGCTGGCAGCGAGGCCGCCCTGCGCCGCTACAAGCCAGAACTGGCCGCCATCGGCGCCCTGCCCGGCCGCGGCAAGCTGGCGGTGTACGCGCCCGCTGACCGCCCGGACGTGGGCTACCAATACGCCGTACGCGCCTTCGCCCCCGGCGTGGGCATCAACGAAGACCCGGTAACCGGCAGCGCCAATGCGCTGGTGGCCGCACAGCTGCTGGCACTGGGGCGGATCAAACCGTTCCAGCAATACCTGGCCAGCCAGGGCCGCGAACTCGGCCGCAATGGCGAGGTACGGGTGGAGGTGGATGCGGACTCCAACATCTGGATCGGGGGTGAAGTGCAGCAGGTTATTGCTGGGCAGATCGAGTGGTAAGCGCAAGAAGCCACAGATCGCAGCAACCCGCCTCCCCTCTCCCCTTGCGGGAGAGGGTGCCCCGAAGGGGCGGGAGAGGAGGCGTGCAAAGCACGTCTTGCTTTGGCCTTGGGCCTTCCGTCTGAAGAACAGAGCAAGCGGACTTCGTCCGCCTCCCCTCACCCCAACCCCTCTCCCGCAGCGGGAGAGGGGCTAAAGCCACAGCAGCGGCCAAAGCAACAGCAACAACCTCACAGCATCCGGACCCCCCCATGACCACCCGCCGCTTCCTGCAACTCGACGTCTTCGCCCCCCGCCCCGGCACCGGCAATCCACTGGCCGTGGTCCTCGATGCCGATGGCCTGGACGATGCCGCCATGCAGGCCATCGCCCGCTGGACCCGCCTGCCCGAAACCACCTTCATCTTCGCTCCGACCAAGCCCGGCACCAGCTACGGCATCCGCATGTTCGCCCCGCAGAAAGAGGTGCCATTCGCCGGCCACCCCAGCGTCGGCAGCGCGCATGCCGTGCTTGAAAGCGGCGTAGCGGCGGCGATTGACGGGCAGCTGGTGCAGGACGGCGTCGCCGGCCAGCTGCCACTGCAGATAACCGAGCACGACGGCATCCGCACCATCGCCATCCGCACCCCGCGCGCTTCGGTGGCCGAAATCGTCACTGCTGACGATCCACGTTTGCAACCGGCCATCACCGGCTGGTCGCTGGGCACGCTGCCACCGGCCTTGATGGATGGCGGTCGCCGTTGGTGGGTTGTTGAAGTCGCCGATGAAGCAGCGCTGCGCGCCCTCAATCCGGATTGGGACGCAATCGCCGCACTCGCAGAATCCACCGGTGCGATGGGCGTGTTCGCCTACGCGCGCGCCGCTGGCGATAATTACCAACTGGTGGTGCGAGCATTCGTCGGCAATGGCCGCCGCTTTGAAGACGCCGCCTCCGGTGCCGCCAATGCAGTGCTCGCGGCATGGTTGGACGAGCGCAACGCCCTGCCAGGCGTGGATAAGCGCTACACCGCCAGCCAGGGCCGCGAAGTCGGTCACGATGCCTTGCTGGAACTACGCATCGACGAGCAAGGTGATGTCTGGTCCGGTGGGCAGGTGCAGACGGTGATCCGCGGAACCATTGATTGGTGACGCGGTCAGAGTCTCACCAATAGCCGATCAAGACACGGAGTTCGGAATGCGCAGATGGATCTCGCTGCTGATGCTGTTGTTCGCCTTCACCGCGTGCGCTGCGCAACCTTCAGCGCAGCCGACAAAAGCGCTATTCGTTGGCAACAGCCTCATCTACGTGGGTAACCTGCCAGCGACCTACGCTGCGCTCAGCACCGCCAATGGTCATCCACTGCACAGCCAGATGATCGTCAAAGGTGGCGCTCTCCTCGACCAACGGGTTGCGGATGGCTCGGTTCAACGCGCCCTTGGCGAACATCGCCCGCAACTATTGGTTCTGCAGGAACAAGGCGGTGCCCTGCTGTGCTGGCCGCACGAAGCCGCCTGTACAAAATCGCAGGCGGCGATCAGGACGCTGGCAAAGGCAGGCAGCGACGCCGGCGCGCGCGTCCTGCTGCTCGGCAGCTATCAAGCACAACCCGCAGCATCTTCCCGCCTGATCGCGATGGAAGCAGCGGCCGCCAAACAGGCCGGCATTCCCTATGTGGCAATCTCCGAAGCCCTGCGTAGTGCCTCGGCCGCAGCGCCCGACCTGCAATGGTACGGCGCCGACGGCATGCATCCGGGCCCGGCGCTGACCCTGCTCGATGCCATCCAGCTCTATCGCGCCGTCCATGGCCGCCTGCCTGAGCACGGCTTCTCGGTGGCGGCACCAATCTACCTGCCCAAAAGCGGGCTTGTTGCGGACCTGCGCGATGCCGATGCCGCTGCACCACTCGCCGACACACCCACCCATATCCACTACCCGGATGCGATGATCCAGCGCATCAACGCGCTATTGTCATCCGCGCAGCCCTGACGACGAGTTCGCCATGCCCCATCTGACCATCGAATACAGCAGCAATCTCGGCACCGCCATCACCGACGCACTGCTGCGTGCTGTCAACCATGCGCTGCTTGGTACCGGCCAGTTCGAGGAAGCCGACATCAAATCGCGTGCGTTGGCGTTTGATTGCTTCGCGATCGGCACCACTGACAGCCCGCGCGGCTTTGTGGCCGCGCGGTTGGCGATACTCAGCGGTCGCAGTGCCGAAATCAAACGCGAGATAGCCGACGTGCTGCTGGCGGCGCTTGAGTCTGCCATCGCCGCTGGTGCAATGGGGCTGCAGATCAGCGTCGAGATCGTGGACATTGATCGTGACAGCTACGCAAAGACGATACGCGGCGACTGAGTCGCTTCCACATCCTTCCCATCGTATTTCGTCAGTCGTCTACGCGTGAGATCGTTGTCGCCGTTCCATCAACTGGAGCCTTGTCATGAACGCAACCCGCTTCCACTCTGTATCGCCATTCCTTGGCACCAACGACTTGTCGGCGACCCTGGCTTTCTACATCGAGAAACTCGGCTTCACGCAGGCATGGGAGTGGGGACAGCCCGCTGAACTGGCCGCCGTCTGTCGTGATGAGGTCGAGCTGACGCTCGCTAGTCGTGCCGATGCCAAGCCCGGTGGCATCAGCCGGTTGTACCTGCACATCGACGGCATCGACGACTATCACGCGCAGCTGCTGGCTGCCGGCGTTGCCATCACCGTTGCGATTGCCGACCGGCCGTATGGCATGCGCGATTTCAGCGTCACCGATCCGGCAGGCAATGTGCTGTGCTTCGGGCAGGCATTGCCGCAGCCGGTTGTAGGAGCGGCGTAAGCCGCGAAGCTCGTACCGTATCTGCCAGCCCATTGCATGCAACTGCTGGTGGAATGATTGCGGAAGGATTTTCAGTTTCGCGGCTTACGCCGCTCCTACAACTGCGGCTTTCTTGCCAGTGCAAAACCCAGACAGGCGAATGGCAGGTATGCCAGCAACACGTCCAGCACCTCGAACCAGCGTGGTGCTGGCAGCATGAAGCAGCTGGCGATGCCGCCGACCAGGAACAGCAAGCCGATCAGCAGTGCCGGCACTTTACTGACTCGGCCAACAATCCAGGTTGCCAGCAACGCTCCAGCCAACGTGCCCAATGCATGGGCGAGGAAGGGGAACAGGAAGTGGCGGGCTTGGAACATTGGCATTGCGGCTTGCAGGCCTTCAGTCGTGCTGGTGTCCGCACCCGCTGGCGGTGGTATCAACTGGCCACCGAGCAGGATCAGCCCCATGTTCACCGCGCTGCCGGCGATCAAACCCAGCACTACCGCCAGCAAGCCTTTCAGGAATGCGCGCATCACCCTCTCCCACCCGTCCGATGATGGGCTGAGTATGATCCAAGCCCTGCCTAGCCGCTCGCTTTGCTTTTGGAGATACGCATGTCACACCGCCCCCTGCAGACATACCGGGGCAGCTGCCATTGTGGCGCTGTCAGCTTCCGCATTGAAACCGATTTCCCGGAGCTGACAACCTGCGATTGCTCCATCTGCCGGCGCAAGAATGCATTGATGGTGAAAGTGCATGAATCCGCGTTCGGGCTGCTGTCCGGGCAGGAGGCACTGATTGAGTACCAGTTCCATACCTTGACCGCGCACCACTATTTCTGTGGCACCTGCGGTATCTATCCGTTCCACCGCAAGCGGGTTACCCCGGACTACTACGGGGTGAATGTGTTCTGCCTGGAGGAGTTTGATCCGGCGGGGATTCCGGTTCGGGCAACCGTGGGTGCGGAGATGGCCTGATCAGGCATCCGGAGCAGGCTTTGGCTTTGGCTTTGGCTTTGGCTTTGGGCTTTGGCTTTGGGCTTTGGGCTTTGGGCTTGGGCCTTTGCGCTTTGCGCTTCTCCCGTTTACGGGAGAAGGTGCTCCGAAGGGGCGGATGAGGGCGGCTTTTGGCTTCCAGCCCCTGCTTTTCCCGCAGCACTGCCCAAGCAAAGCGCAACTGCGCGTTGCTTCGCATGCACCCTCACCCCAACCCCTCTCCCGGAGGGAGAGGGGCTTCAAGCAAAGCTCAGCGCCAGTTGTAGTTGAACGAAACACCAATGATGCGCGGATCGTTGTAGACCGCCGCCATGTAGTTCTCGATCACGCCCTTGAGGTTCTTCTCGTTGGTGATGTTGCGGGCGAACGCCGCGACTTCCCAGGCACCGTAGCCACCGGTATAGCCAACCCGCAGGCCGCCTTCGAAGTTGCCCTTGGAGTAGAACTCCTTGCTGTCATACAGCACGAACTGGGTTTCGCCCTGCTTGTTCCAATCGGTGGCGAAGAACACCGCGCCGTCATCGCCAACCGGAATGTCGTAACGCGCGGCCAGGTTCAGGTTGTACCTGGGCGCGTTCGGCAACGGGTTGCCGTCGATCTGGGCGTAGACGTTGCTACCGATCTTGATGGTCGGGTCGTTGACCGTGCACACCACCACGCCATTCAACGCACAGACCTGCGCATACACGCGCTTGTCCTGGATCTCGCTGTGCAGCAGGCTCAGTCCAGCAGTCAGCGACAGGTTCGGGATCGGGCGCCAATCCATGTCGGCTTCCAGGCCATAGGCGCGCGCCTTGTCGGCATTGAACAACACGCCGTTGCCGTTGGAATCGTTGCCGTTGAGCTGGATGTCGTTGACGGCATAGGTGAAGCCACTGACATTCAAACGCAGGCGGTTGTCGAACAGGCTGCTCTTGATGCCGGCTTCCAAGGACAGGATGGTTTCCGAATCGGCAGTGGTGAAGTCGGCATTGAATACCGCCGAGCGGCCCTGGATGGTCGGCCCACGGAAGCCACGTGCAACGCGTGCGTACAGGCTCAACTCCGGGCTGACTTCATACATCGCGCTCAGGTCCCAGCTCGGCTGGGTATCCGACATCTCGACGTTGTGGCGACCCTTGTAGGTGACCAGACCGGCAGCGGTGTCGGCGGTCTTCAGCAGGCGAGTGCTCTTCTCGTCCTTGGTCGCGCGGACACCTGCGGTCAGCGTCAACGCATCGGTGGCCTTCCAGCTCACCTGGCCGAAGCCTGCCCACGAGGTATTGATGTTACGCAGGCGCACCCAGTTGTTGGGATTGCGTGCCGGCGTGTTGAGGAACCAGGCGCGCTGATAGAAGTCAGTGGTGTCGCGGCCATCGAAGTAGAACGCGCCAACCTGCCATGACAGCGGATCGGTGGCATTGGAGGCCAGACGCAGCTCCTGGGTGAACTGGTCCAGGTCCTGCACCTGGCCCATCGACTGGCCGTAACCATTGGGCAGGCCATTGACCGGGTAGTTGGCCGCGGCACCGCCATCGGTATCACCGCGGCTGTAGCCGGAGGTGGTTTCGTAGGCGCTGATCGAGGTCAGCGTGGTATTGCCGAAGTCATAGGTCGCCTTCAGCGAGCCGCCATGGGTCTTGTAGGCCTGCGGGTTGTTGTCGGCCTCATCGAAGGCGACCTTGTCGCGCGGTGCGTCGGTGCGATTACTGCCCTTCACCAGCGCATTGCGCAGGAACAGGGTGGAGGTGCCCTCATAGTCACGGGTATGCACGGAACCGAGCAGCGAGAACTGTTCGTTCGGCTTGTACAGCAACTGCAGGCGCAGGTTGCGATCGTCGTAGCCGCCCATGGTGTCGTTCTTCGGCGTCACCGTGCCGTCGGCGCTGGGGCCGCGATAGGTATTGTCCACCCAATCGTCACGGTGCTGGTACAGGGTCGACACGCGATAGGACAGCACGTCGTTGATCGCGCCGCCCATGCCACCGTCGATGGCGACGGTGTTGTAGCTGCCATAGCTCACGTTGACCCGGCCACTCGGGTCCTGGCTGGGCTTGGCGGTATCGAACTTGACGATGCCGGCGGTGGTGTTACGGCCAAACAATGAGCCCTGCGGGCCGCGCAGCACTTCGACCTGGTCCACGTCGTAGACCGGGTTGGACTTGAGCACGACATGCTCCAGCACCACGTCGTCCTGGATGATGGAGACCGGCTGCGAGGCACCGAGGTAGAAGTCGATATTGCCCAGGCCACGGATGTAGAAGCGCGGGAAGATGCGTCCGGTGGTGGTCTCGGCATAGAAGCTGGGCACGCGGCCGGACAGCGCCAGCAAGGTGTCGTCGGCACCTTCGGTATAGCTGCGCAGCGCCTCGCCCTGCACCACGCCCACCGACACCGGCACATCCTGCAGGTTCTGCTCGCGGCGCTCGGCGGTGACGGTGATGGTATCCAGTGCCGTGGCGGCGCTGCGCGCCTCGGCCCGCGCCGCATCCTGAGCCAGCGCGCTCTGCGCGGCCAGCGGCAGGATCAGCAATGCGCAGGCCTGGGCCAGCAGCGAGCGACGCGGAAAGTCATGGGTACTACGGGGAGCTGCAGAAGCGGAGCGGTAACGCTGCATGGAATGGCCTTGGTTGGCAGTTGATGATTGCGCCCGGCCCGGACAGGGCCGATGACACGGCATGAGGCGCGCAGATCATCGCCGTAAAAGGTTGCAGTTCGATGGCATTGCCAGCGAACAACCCCGGAAAACCAAACGCCAGCGCAGGAGCCGATTGCTCCCACGCTGGCGATGACGCATTTCAATCAGTTACTACGTACCAAGCGCTCAGCGCAGCTGGTCTTTCAGGAACAACCAGGTGATCAAGGTTGCATCCGGCCCCTGCGGATCGGTAAACGGCAAGCCGGACGTACTGCCGCTCCACGCATGGCCCATGCCATGCACCAGATAGTCCTGGACCAGGGTCTTGCCACCGTAGGTGTAGTTCTTGACCGTATAGGCGCGCCCACCCGGGACCTGCCCGGCAACCGTGCTGGTCGGCACGTACTTGACCGAGTCATTGTCCAGCCCGTCATCGGCCAGATCATTGGTCTGCAGGAACTGCCGTACTGCCTGCTGCCCGTTCACCGGGTTGACCGTGGCATCGGCGCTGCCATGGAACACCAGTACCGGCAACGGACGCGGTGACGGCGAGCCTGAGCATTGCCAGGCAAGCTTGCCATTGCTCTCCGGCGAATAGATGCTTCCCGCCAACAGCGCGTAAGCACTGCCGGATACCGTGGTCGCGCCCTTGTACATGCCGCCGGAATGGATGGCGCCAGCAGCGAACACGTCCGAATAGCAGGCCAGCATGATCGAGGTCATCGCACCGCCTGCGGAAATGCCAGTGACATAGACCCGGCGCGGATCGACGGCATAGCCGCCCTTCACCGCATCGACGATGCCGGCCAGGATCGACGCCTCACCACTGCCACGTGCCTGGTTGATCGGCAGTTGCCAGTTCCAGCAGCGCGTGGGATTGGCAGTGACATTCTGGCGCGGATAGACCACGATGAAACCCTCGACATCCGCCACATCATTGAAGCCCGAGGCTTCGCCCATCAGGTTGGGCCCATTGACGCAGCCATGCAGCACCAGCAGCACCGGCAATGGCGTGGTTGCCTCATAGCCCGCCGGCACCCACACCTGGTATTCGCGACTGCCAAAAAGGTTGCCGTACACACCAAAATCCCAATGGCCTGCAGTGCTCTGCGCAAGCGCGCTACCCGCCGCCAACCCGCTGCACAGCAGCAATAGAACAGCCTTGATTGAAACGATTCCAGATTTCATAGCCAGATCCTCATGCGTGAGTCGTGGATGAAGTCGTACCGGAAATCCTCGCGGGCCAGCCGCCAGGGTGTTGCGACGCCGCCATCAAACCCAGCCGGTGGCGTAATAGATGCCGATCACCACGAACACCGCCAGGGTCTTGATGATGGTCACGGCGAAAATGTCCTTGTAGGCCTGGCGATGGGTCAGCCCGGTCACCATCAACAAGGTGATCACGGCACCGTTGTGCGGCAGGCTGTCCATGCCGCCCGAGGCCATCGAGGCAACCCGGTGCAGCACTTCCATCGGAATGCCGGCCGCCTGCGCGTTCTCGATGAAGGTTTCCGACATCGCCGCCAAGGCGATGCTCATACCGCCGGAAGCAGAACCGGTAACGCCGGCCAGACCGGTCACGGTAACGGCTTCATGCATCAGCGGGTCCTTGATCGAGCCCAAGGCATTGGCCACCACCATGAAGCCAGGAAGCGCGGCAATCACCGCACCAAAGCCATACTCCGAGGCGGTGTTCATCGCGGCCAACAAAGCGCCACCGATCGCGGTCTTGGTGCCTTCGGCGAACTGGCTGACCACCGGCCGCCACGCCAGCAGCATCACCGACAGGATGCCCACCAGCAGCGCGCCCTCCACTGCCCAGATCGCAGCGATCTTCGGCACCTCTTGCACCACCGGTGTGGACTTGCCGAGGATGGAGGGCACGAAACTGTGCTCGGCGCCGTACCAATGCGGGATACCCAGGGTAAACAGCTTGTTTGATACGAACACCAGCACCAGCGGCAACACCGCGATGCCGGCATGCGCGAGATTGGTACCGGTGAACGGCACCGGCTCGTTGACCAGGGTTGCCGGGTCGCCATAGCCCTCGCCAGTGCGCACGGCAACGCGCCGACGCCACTCCAGGTAGGCCATGCCCACCGCCAGCACGAAGATGCTGCCAAGCACGCCCAGCACCGGCGCGGCCCAGGTGTCGGTGCCGAAGAAGGTGGTCGGGATGATGTTCTGGATCTGCGGCGTGCCCGGCAGCGCATCCATGGTGAAGCTGAAACCGCCCACCGCCAGCGTCGCCGGAATCAGCCGCTTGGGGATATTGCTCTGGCGGAACATCTCGGCAGCAAACGGATAGACCGCGAACACCACCACGAACAAGGACACGCCGCCGTAAGTGAGCAGGCCGGACACCAGCACGATCGACAGCATCGCCCGCTGCGGGCCGAACAGCCGGATCGCCGCGCCGACTATCGACTTGGAAAAACCGGACAACTCGATCAGCTTGCCGAACACCGCACCCAGCAGGAACACCGGGAAATACAGCTTCAGGAAGCCGACCATCTTGTCCATGAACAAGCCGGTGAACATCGGTGCCACCAGCGACGGGTCGGTCAGCAACACCGCGCCGAGTGCGGCAATCGGCGCGAACAGGATCACGCTGTAACCGCGGTAGGCCACCAGCATGAGGAAGCCCAGCGCTGCAAGTACGATCAGTAACGACATACGGCGCTTCCGAATGAGGAGGCGCTCAGTATCCTGATCTGATCGCCGCTGCCGACTGGACCTAGGTCCACTCGCTGGTGCACACCCGCGCCGCTAGCCTTGGCTCCGAGGGTGGCATACGGCCATCTACAACGTACTTGCCTGGGGAGGACCGAATGAAGCGGAATTGTTTGAGCCTGATGATCGGCGCGCTGTTGGCCTCCGGGCCGGTATTGGCACAGGGGGCACAACCAGCTGCACCGGCAACGGGCAAGGCCGCTTCGGCCACCAATCTGGACAGCATCACTGTTACTGCCCGCAAGCGTGAGGAAACGCTGCAGGAAGTGCCGGTCGCGGTCACCGCCTTCACCTCCGAAGCGCTGGACAAGTTGAACGTGCAGGACATCGCCGACCTCGACGCGCAGGTGCCCAACCTGACCATCTACGCGGCGCGCGGCGCCAGCAGCACGGTCACCGCCTACATCCGTGGCGTCGGCCAGTCCGATCCCACCTGGGGTGCGGACCCGGGCGTGGGCATCTATCTGGATGACGTCTATATCGCGCGTCCGCAGGGCGCCCTGCTGGACGTGTTCGATGTCTCGCGCATCGAAGTACTGCGTGGCCCGCAGGGCACGTTGTACGGCAAGAACACCATTGGCGGCGCGATCAAGTACATCTCGCGCGGCCTGCCCACGCAGGTCGAGGGCTATGCCCAGATCACCGCCGGCAACTACAACCAGCTTGATGCCAAGGCAGCCATCGGCGGCCCGCTGGGCGGCGCCGACAGCGGCCTGCGCGGACGCATCGCCGTGGCCAGCATGAACCGCGATGGCTTCGGCGAAAACACCTTCAACGGCCAGCCGGTCAGCGACAAGCAGATCAATGCCGCACGCTTGAACCTGGGCGCCTATGCAGGCGACGACTTCGATGTGCAGTTTGCACTGGACTGGATTGATGACCAGTCGGGCATGCGTGGCTCCAAGATGCTGGCGCGCAACCCGTTCACTCCGGCGTATCCGCCGATGGATGACCGCTACGACATACGCTCGGGCATGCGCAACCTCAACAGTGTCGAGACCAAGGGTGCCTCGGCCACCGTGAACTGGCGTCCGAACGATGACATCGCACTGAAGTACGTGGTCGCCAAGCGCGAGTCCGACAGCCACTCCAACATCGACTTCGACACCACGCCGGTCAAGCTCGCCGATGTCGGCGGCTTCTACGAGGACAGCCAGGTCAGCAACGAGTTGCAGTTGAACTACGACGCCGGCGGACGCGTGCGCGGCGTGGTTGGCCTGTACCAGTTCAGCGGCGAGGCGGGTGGGCAGATCCGCAACAACTTCTTCAACCTGCAGTTCGGCGATACCCGCGGCAAGGTGCTGACCGACAGCATCGCACTGTATGCGGACTGGACCTTCGACCTGACCAACAAGCTCAAGCTCGACGTCGGCGCCCGCTACACCGACGAGGACAAGCGCGCGATCGTGTTGAACCGTTTCTACTCCGACGCGACCTTCAGCCGCCCGATCGCGGTTGCCGCCGACTTCGACAAGAGCACCAACTTCAAGAACGTCTCACCGAAGGTGTCGCTGGACTACCAGATCACCCCGGACATCATGGTCTACGGCCTGGCCACGCGTGGCTTCAAATCCGGCGGCTACAACATCCGCGCCAATGCGGTGGCGGTGCCGCGTTCGGCCGAGCCGTTCGATGACGAGACCGTCGACAGCTTCGAGATCGGCAGCAAGATGGGCTTCCTCGATTCGCGCCTGTTCCTGAACCTGTCGGCCTTCCACAACAAGTACAAGGACATCCAGCTGTCGGTATTCACCGGCATCGACACCAATGGTGACGGCATCGACGATGCATTCTTCGGCGACTTCACCAATGCCGGCAAGGGCACCGTCAACGGACTGGAAATCGAATACCAGTACCTGCCAAGCGCGCACTGGCTGATCTCCGGCAACCTGGCCTGGCTGGATACCAAGTACGACGAGTACATTGATCGTGGCGTCAACGTCGCCAAGCAGATGAAGTTCACCAATGCACCGGACTTCTCGGGCGCGTTGAATGTGGAGTACCGCACCGAGCTGGCCAATGGCAGCAACCTGTCCGCACGCGTTGGCTACAGCTACCAGAGCGAAGTGTGGCCGACCACCGACCTGAGCCCGGTTATCCGCCAGGACGGCTATGGACTGGTCAACGCCGGCGTGATCTGGAAGCTCAATGACGCCTGGACCTTCTCCCTGCAGGGCACCAACCTGGCCGACAAGGAATACCGCACTACCGGCTACAACATTCCGGCGGTCGGCACCCTGATCGGCTTCTATGGCCCGCCGCGCCAGTACAGTCTCAGCGTCCGCTACGATTTCTAGGAAACACCGGCATGACCCAGTTTTACGATGATCTGTACTGGAGCAGCAACGATGGCCTGCGCCTGCACGCGCGCGACCATGCACCGGCCGGGGGGGGGTAGCCCCCCCGGCCCGGGGGGGGGGGTGGCCGCCCGGCCCCCCAAAAGGCCGCCCAGGGGGGGAGTGGGGCCAAGCCGGCGGGGGGGGGGGGGGGGGGGGGGGGCGGAGGAGGGGGCGGGGGGGGGGCGAGCGGACGGGGCCGAGCGCGGGGGGGGGCGGGATGGTGGCGGAGGGAGGCCGG
>NZ_JBRREH010000090.1:0-20893 GCF_056760175.1 Stenotrophomonas sp. STEN021
GGTTTGTTTTTGTGTTTGGGGGGGCCCCCCGTTTTGGGGCCTTGTTTTGGGGGGGGGGGGGGGTTTTTGTTTACGCCCCTGCGGTTCTTGGTTGGGCCCTACAGATGACGCGCTTGGCGCTCAGTCGCGCAGGACTGCGCCGGTGGCGGCTACGCGGATGCGGGTGGGCTGGGCAAGGCCGCCGGTGGCGCCGTCCAGCAGGCCATCCAACAGGGCCAGCAAGGCGGGGTCCAGCTGCTCACGGGAGCGTGCCGGAGGCTCACCGGCGAGGTTGGCACTGGTCGATACCAACGGGCCGCCCCAGGCGTTGCACAGGTCCTGTACCAACGGATGTGCACTGACCCGCACGGCGATGCCAGTGTGCTCGCCGGTGATCCAGCGTGGAGCGCGTGGGCCGGCCGGCACGATCCAGGTGTTGGCGCCGGGCCAGCTGTCCAGCACCGCCTGCCGGCGGTCGTCTGCCAAGGCATCCAGCTGCACCCAACCTTCCAGCTGCGCCGGGCTGGCGGCGATCAGGATCATGCCTTTCTCGACCGGGCGCTGCTTCAGCGCCAGCAGCTTCATCACCGCGGTTTCGTTGGAGGGGTCACAGCCCAGGCCCCAGACCGCTTCGGTCGGGTAGGCGATCACGCCGCCGGCCTTGAGGGCCGGGACGACATTGTGCAGGTCGAGCTCTAGCATGGTCAGCACCGTTGGAGGCCCGCACGCATGGTGGGCGCGGGTCCGCGAAAGGACGCAAAGCAAAGGCCGCCCGATGGGCGGCCTGCTGCGGGTGCTGCCGATTATCCGCTTGTTGGCGGGGGAGGGGAGATGAAAGCAGTAGCAGTGCTGGTTCCCACCCTCGGGAGCAAAGCCTACCCTCATCCGTCCTTCGGCCATCTTCTCCCGGAGGGAGAAGGAAGCGCAGGTTCAGAACGGCGGTGCGTCGTCGGCGGCCGACTTCTTCACTGCCTTCTTGGCAACGGTCTTCTTGGTGGCCTTCTTAGCCGCGGTCTTTTTGGTCGCGGCTTTCTTGGTTGCCGCCTTCTTGGCCGGAGCCTTCTTTGCGGCGGCCTTCTTCGGTGCGGCTTCCTTCTTGACCGTGGTCTTCTTCGCGGCCTTCTTGCCGAAGCCCTTGCGCACCGGCTTGCCGGTCTCGGCCATCAGCTGCTCGACCTCGGCCAGGGTCAGCGAGGCGGGCTCGCGGTCCTTGGGGATCTTGCCGTTCATCTTGCCGTCGCTGATGTAGGGGCCGAAGCGACCGTTCAACACCTGGATGTCCGAACCCTCGAACTCCTTGATGATGCGGTTGCGCGCGATCTCTTCCTTCTCTTCGATCAGGAAGATGGCGCGGGCAAGGTCGATCTTGTAGGGATCGTCTTCCTTGGTCAGCGAGGCATAGGTGCTGCCGCGCTTGGCGAACGGTCCGAAGCGGCCGATGCCGACGGTGACTTCCTCGCCATTGGCGTCGGCACCGAGCTTGCGTGGCATGTCGAACAGTTTCAGTGCTTCGTCCAGTGAGATCGAGTAGATGCTCTGGCCCGGCTGCAGCGAGGCGAACTTGGGCTTCTCTTCGTCTTCGACGGTGCCGATCTGCACCATCGGGCCGAAGCGACCGATACGTGCGGTGACATCCTTGCCGCTGACCGGGTCCGGGCCCAGCACGCGCGCGCTGCCGGCATCGGTGCGGTCCAGTGATTCGCTCTTGTCGGTGACCAGTTCCTTGAACGGGCCCCAGAAGCGCTCCATCAGCGGCACCCATTCTTCTTCGCCACGCGACACCGCATCCAGCTCGTCCTCGAGCTTGGCGGTGAAGTCGTAGTCGACGTACTGGGTGAAGTGGCTGGACAGGAACTTGCTGACCGCGCGGCCGACGTCGGTCGGCTTGAAGCTGCGGCCTTCCATCTCGGTGTACTTGCGGAACAGCAGGGTCTGGATGATCGAGGCGTAGGTGGACGGACGGCCGATGCCGTATTCCTCAAGCGCCTTGACCAGTGCCGCTTCGGTGTAGCGCGGCGGCGGCTGGGTGAAGTGCTGGTCGGCGACGATGCGGTCCAGCGGCACGCGGTCGCCGGGCTTCATCATCGGCAGCTTGCGGCCTTCGTCCTCGTCCTCGGCGCTCTTGCTGTCCTTGCCTTCCTCGTACACGGCGAGGAAGCCGGGCACCACCACGGTGGTGCCGCTGGCGCGGAACACGTGCTCGCTGCCGGCCGACAGGTCGACGCTGACGGTGTTCAAGGTGGCCGGGATCATCTGGCAGGCGACGGCACGCTTCCAGATCAGCTCGTACAGCTTGCGCTCGTCGTCAGTGAGGTACTTGCCCACCTGTGCCGGGGTGCGCAGCGCGGAGGTCGGGCGCACGGCTTCGTGGGCTTCCTGCGCGTTCTTGGATTTGGTGGTGTAGGTGTTGGGCTTGTCCGGCAGCGAACTGATGCCGTAATCGCGGGCAATCACGTCGCGGATCTCGGCCAGCGCATCCTGCGACAGGCTCACCGAGTCGGTACGCATATACGTGATCAGGCCGACCGTGCCCTCATCGCCGATGTTCACGCCTTCATAGAGCTTCTGCGCCACCTGCATGGTCTTGCGGGTGGTGAAGCCGAGCTTGCGCGAGGCTTCCTGCTGCAGCGTGGAGGTGGTGAACGGTGCGGCCGGGCGGCGCTTGCGTTCTTTGCTGGCGACGTCGGTGACGTGCAGCGAGCCCTGCGCGGCCTGCTGGATGCGCAGGCGTGCGGCCTCGGCGGTGTCGCCGTCGGTGACGGTGAACTGCTCGAACTTCTGCCCGTCCAGCTTGATCAGGCGCGCGTTGAAGTGCTGCGAAGGGTGCGCGCAGGCGGCCTCGATGCTCCAGTATTCGCGCGAGATGAAGGCTTCGATCTCTTCCTCGCGCTCGACGATCATGCGCAGGGCCGGGCTCTGCACGCGGCCGGCGGACAGACCACGCTGCACCTTGCGCCACAGCACCGGCGACAGGTTGAAACCGACCAGGTAGTCCAGCGCGCGGCGTGCCTGCTGGGCATCGACCAGGTCCGAGGCGATTTCACGCGGCTGGGCGATCGCCTCCTTGATCGCGCGCGGGGTGATTTCGGTGAACACCACGCGCTGCATCGGCTTGCCGTCGGACAGGCCGCGCTGCTTCAGGATCTCGGCGATATGCCAGCTGATTGCCTCACCCTCGCGATCCGGATCGGTCGCCAGCAGGATGTCATCGGCGCCCTTTGCGGCTTTGGCGATGGCTTCGACGTGCTTCTCGTTCTTTTCGATCAGGTCGTAACGCATGGCGAACCCGTTCTCAGGGTCGACCGCGCCTTCCTTGGGGACCAGATCGCGCACATGCCCATACGAGGCCAGGACCGTGTAGTCCTTGCCGAGGTATTTATTGATCGTCTTGGCCTTGGCCGGCGATTCGACGATGAGCAGGTGCTTGGGCATGTCAGTACATTCTTGGGGCGGAACGCCCGTGTGGGGGCGCTAGGGTGGCTTAAACCGGGACGATAGTGAAGCCGATGTTTGGGTTGTGCATAAGCCGACGCCCGGGTTGCGGCCCGGGCGTTCAGCTTTGTTCCTTATTAGAGGAATCATGCCAGAGGGGGCTGTGTCAAGCAGTCCCCGGCAATTTGTCAGTTGAAGCCTGCTGCGGCAACGCCGATAAGCACGAACAGCCCGATCAGGCAAAGGATGCCCAGGCCGGCCAGCGACAGGATCACGATGGTGACCGTACCCAGCCCTTGCTGCTGCCACTCCGGATGATCGGTGAAGGCGTATTTGTCCACCACCAGGGTGTCGCAGATGATGTCGTGCAGGGCCTGCTTGCGCTCGGTGAAAGCGGCCATCACAAAGCCGATGCACAAGGTGATGCTGCTCAGGAGGTAGGCGAAGAAGCGGCCAATCGCACGGCCCAGGGTCAGGCGCTCGCCGTTGCTGCGGACCACCTTGATGCCCACCGCCATCTTGCCAAGCGTGGCCTGGTACCTGGACGAATGCATCCATGCCGGGTACATCATGTTGGCGGCGAAGATGATCAGGTAGCCGATGCCCAGGGTCAGGAACATGCCGATCGAGCCAGCGGCGGAATTCGAACTGCCCGATATGCCACCGACGATCGCACTGAGGATGCTCAGCGGGATCAGTACAACGTAGGTGAACACGGTCATGATCGTGTAGTCGATGAAGTACGCGGCTACGCGCTTCCAGAAACCGGCCTGCACCACCAGCCCGCCCTGCACGGCAGCGGGGTCGACATCCTGCGGACGGCTGGCCGGCGCGGCGTACGGGGAGTTGGCTTCGGCGGCAGCACGTGCGGCGACGGCTTCGCCGCTTTCAATGGCGGCGTAGTCCTGGCGCAGGTCGATGCCGGTGCTGGCCTGGCTGATCAGCTGCAGTTCGTCGGCGATGGCAGAAAGCGGCTGCCACTGCTGCATGCCTTCACGCCACACCAGGGTGCCCAGGTCGATCTCGCCTGCGCGGAATTTTTCGCGGAGGGCGTCCGCTTCAATCGGACCATGCCGCTCGCGCTGGGCATCAGCGTAGTACCACTGGCTCATCGTTTTCCCCGTAAAAGTTCTGACCGCTACCAATCAGCCACGACAGCTGATTGGCAGGTATTTGTCCTCGACATCGGAACTGCATTCCCAGGTGTCGGCCTGCATATCGTAGTCGAGCCAGATGCTTTTGCCGTCAAGTTGCGCGTGCTTGGGAACATGCAGGCGTGCTTCCAGCCCGCAATGTTCGTTCTCGAAGCGGCCCACATTGATCTCGGCGATGTCGCCATTGGCATAGCTTTGCGGACTGCCGAAGCCTTCGTCGTCATTGATGGGGCAGCGCTGGTTGGCGGCGGCAAACTCTGCTACTTGATGCTTCAGGTCGAGCAGTTGGCCATTGGCCATCGTGACCTTGGAGCGCAGCACATAGCTTTGATAGGCGGGCAGGGCGATGGCGGCCAGGATGCCGATGATGGCAATCAGGATCACCCCGACCACCGCAGCGATGATGCCGGCGATTGCACAGCCGGACAGTCCCTGCCGGGGAGGCGAGACAGGCGTGGTGTGGATGGTTTGCAGCCCCGGGGGCAGTGGTGGCGCGCCTGCTGGCGCTGCCGCGGAGGCTGCCTGCGTCATGTCCAGGCCGAGTTCGCTGGCGAACTCGCGCAGCGGCCGCCAATCGCCGGCGCCTTCGCGCCAGACCAGGGTGCTGCCGTCGATGCGGCTGGACTGGAACAGCTCGACGATGTTTTCGTCGCTGATCGGGCCGCGACGTTCGCGGTTGCCCTCGGCGTAGAACCATTGGCTCACGTAGATATTGTCCTTATGCATCCCTGCACGCCGGTTCTGGGCTTAGTGCAGGGGTTCGGGTTCGTCGACGAACATCTGGGTTTCCATCCAGGCATAGGCAGCTTCTGCGCCGGGTTGGTTGAACAGCACCATCAGTACCACCCACTTCAGGTCGTCCAGGTCCAGTTCGTCCTGGTCCAGGGCCATGGCGCGGTCCAGCACCAGCTCGCGCTGATCGGCATCGAGCACACGTTGCTGTTCCAGGAATAGCAGGAAACCGCGTCCCTCAACGTCCAGCTTGTCCAGCTCGGGGCCGTGGAACACGCGTACCGGCCCGTCAACGCGTGGCTGTGCCACGGCTGGACGTTGTTCGGCCAAGGCATCGAGCCAGTCGAAGGCCTTGTTGATTTCGGCGGGACTAAAACCGGCCTGGATCAGGCCGTTCTGCAGCGAGTCGCGGTCCCTGATGAGATCGGCATCTTCGCTGAAATAGTGTTCAAACAGGTACAACAGGACGTCCAGGATGCTCTCTTTCATTGCCCCTCGGCCTGCGCCATTGGCGCTGTGGAGGTGAAGAAACCTTCAGGTGCGGGTGTAGCGGCCGTGCGCCGACGACACTCTGCCTTCCAATTCCATGAGCAGCAGCATGGAGGACAGGCTGGCGGCCGTCAATCCAGTGCGCTCGATCAGTAAATCCATACCGGTTGGGTCATAACCCAAGGCATCCCACAATCGCTGGTAGTCTGGGTCCGGTGGCGTGACGGCCGGGTGCTGGCCGGACGGTACAGGTGAGGTGGGGGTATGAAGCCGGGTTTGCAAGGCGCAGGCCAGTTTGCCGGCCAGATTGGCCACGCCTTCAAGAATGTCGTCGGCATGTGTCACCAAGGTTGCACCCTCACGTATCAGCCGGTGGCAGCCGCGTGCCATAGGGTTGTGGATGGAGCCGGGCACGGCAAAGATCTCACGGCCGGCCTCGCTGGCCAGGCGGGCAGTGATCAGCGCGCCCGAGCGTTCAGCAGCCTCGATCACCACGGTGCCCAGTGCCAGCGCAGCCAACAGGCGGTTGCGGGCGGGGAACTGACCGCTGCGCGGCGCTGTGCCTGGCGGGTATTCGCTGACTACCGCGCCTTCGGCGGCGATCTGTGCCTGCAGTTGGCGATGGTGGCGCGGATAGGCCAGGTCCGGCCCTGTGCCTATCACCGCATAGGTACTGCCCTTGCAGGCCAACGCGGCCCGGTGCGCGGCAGCATCGATGCCGGCGGCCAGGCCGCTGGCGATGGTCAGGCCGTGACCGGCCAGTGCGCTGGCAACGTCGCGGGCGATATCGCGGCCGCCAGCGCTGGGCATGCGGCTGCCGACGATGGCGATGGCCGGCTGCCACAGGCGCGCCGGGTCGCCGGCAACGAACAGTGCCAGCGGTGGGTTGGGGCTGTCGCGCAACAGTGGTGGGTAGTCCGGATCGCCCCAGCCGAGCAGGTGATGGCTGTCGGCTTCCAACCAGGTGACGGCGCGCGTCCAGCTGCCTGCATCCGGCTTTGCCAATGCCTGACGTTGCGCAGGCGTACAGCCCACTGCTTGCCAGCCGCTGGGGCCGGCGGCCAAGGCGTTCGCGCTGCTGCCATGTTGATCGAGCAGGCAACGCAGTGTCTGTAGCGGTCCACCAGCCAGCGCCAGGGCCAGCAGGGCGGGGCAACAGGGTGGGGAGGGTAGATTGGTGAAGGCTGATCGAGGCATGGCCCAGCCTGCCGCCACAAACAACAACGGCGCACTCGGGCGCCGTTGTCCTGCATCGTAAGGCTAGACCGCAGGCGCTTACTGGGCGTCCGGGTGCTTCAGCTCATAGCCAACGTGGGTCGGCTTGGTGCCTTCCATGATCAAGGCATAGCTGACCTTGTCGAAGGTGCGGAACACCATGGCATGGGCTGCGTATTCGTCAGGCAGGCTGACCCGGCCGGCGCCGGTCTTCAGTGCATCATCCATGCGCGAAGAGCCCGGGTACTGCATGCGGTGGGCGACATGGCTGCCGCTGCGCCAGATCGAGAACACGGTGCCGTTGTTGATGCCCTCGCGTGCGCCGCCGGAGATGGCGATCACATCGCGCGGGCCACCACTGGTGAAGGTGTCGGTCACTGCAAGCACGCGCAGCTGACCCGGTGCCGGGGCGTTGGCCGGGGCGTGCGGGATGAACTGCAGGTCGTACGGGTTGAGCTGCACCGGTACCAGGCGGTCGCCTGCGCGCACCTCGCTGCCACTGGCTTCCAGTTGCAGGGTAGAGGCTTCGACGTTGCCGCTGGCGACCTGGGTAAGCGTGCCGATATTGACCTGGGCCAGTTCATAGCCGAGGAATTCATTGCGGTCATTGGTCGCAACGAAGTTCTTCCACAGATTGCCACTGCCCGGAGTGGTATCACCGTTGGGGTTCAGGTCTTCGGTGGGTTTGGGCTGGGCAAAGCGCACGGTGGGCCGGACCACCATGTAGCGCTGACCAGTCTGAGCGCCATCCAGGCCGCGGATATAGGCCTTCTGCCCGGCGCTGGCGCGCAGGCGGTTGTCTTCCAGGCCGACCACATAGGGCAGGTCCTCGAAGCTGTCCACCACGTTCAGGTTCTTGAGGAAGGGCTCAACGTCCGCCAGCGGTACGCCGGTGATCGGAGCTTCCTGGCGCGGGCCGGGCTGGGCCGTCACGCGGTCCAGATAGGCCAGGCTCAGAACGTCGCCCGGATAGATCAGGTGCGGATTCTTGACCTGCGGGTTGGCCTGCCAGATTTCCGGCCAAAGCCACGGCTTCTTCAGGAAACGTGCCGATATGTCCCACAAAGTATCGCCCTTGCGCACCACGTAGGTGTCAGGGTGAGTGCCGTTCATTTCGACGGCCACGGCATAGGTCGTGACGGTCAGCATCGCCACGGCGGCGACCGTACGTAATTGTTTCAACATGGTTGCGATCTGCCTGATTCCCCAACAGGTTGTCGCACTATATTGCAGAAACGGGCGCGCCGGGCAAGCGCAAGCGGTAGAATTGGGACATCTTGCCGAAATAAGCGGCATCCCAGATTGGTATCGCCATGGCCCTCCTGCCCATTCTTGAGTTCCCAGACCCGCGCCTGCGCACCAAGGCGGCCCTTGTCGAGGCTGCCGAAGTGACTACGCCGGCCTTCCAGCAGTTGATCGACGACATGCTGCAGACCATGTACGACGCTCCCGGCATCGGCTTGGCCGCCAGCCAGGTGGACGTCCATAAGCGCTTCATGGTCATCGACGTCAGCGAAGAGCACAACGCGCCGCAGGTATTCATCAACCCGCAGATCGTCAGCGCCAGCGAAGGCGGCCGCGTCTACCAGGAAGGCTGCCTGTCGGTGCCGGGCATCTATGCCGATGTCACCCGCGCCGATTCCATCGTGGTGCGCTTCCTCGACCGTGAGGGCAAGCCGCAGGAACTGGCTGCCGACGACCTGCTGGCCACCTGCATCCAGCACGAGATGGATCACCTGGACGGCAAACTGTTCATCGATTATCTGTCGCCGCTCAAGCGCGAGATGGTGCGCAAGAAGCTGGCCAAGTCGCGCAAGCACGTCGCTTGAGTGCAGGGATCGGGGAGATCGGGATTGGAGACTGGTAAAGGCGTGCATTGCTGCGTCTTTTGCAGTTCTGGCGTTCCGTCCTGTAGCCCTGGCCCGCATGCTGTTTTTTTTTGATTCGCGATTGGCAACAGCCGCTGCGCTGCTTTTGCCAATTCCGAATCCCGAATCCCGAATCCCCGCCCAATGAAAATCATCTTCGCCGGTACGCCGGAATTCGCCGTCGCCTCGCTGGCTGCCGCTGCGCGCCAGCATGAAGTGGTGGCGGTCTACACCCAGCCGGACCGTCCGGCAGGTCGTGGTCGTGGCTTGATGCCCTCGCCGGTGAAGCTGGATGCGATCGCGCGTGGCATCCCGGTGTTCCAGCCGGAGAGTTTGAAGACGCCCGAGGCCCAGCAGCAGTTGCGCGATCTGCAGCCGGATCTGATGATCGTGGTGGCCTATGGCCTGATCCTGCCCAAGGCCGTGTTGGCCATCCCGACCCACGGCTGCTGGAACGTGCACGCGTCGCTGCTGCCGCGCTGGCGTGGTGCCGCGCCGATCCAGCGCGCGATCGAGGCTGGCGATGCTGAAACCGGCGTTTGCCTGATGCAGATGGAAGCGGGGCTGGATACCGGCCCGGTGCTGCTGCGTCAGCACACCCCGATCAGCGATACCGATACCGGCGGTCAGTTGCATGATCGTCTGGCGCAGATGGGCGCGCAGGTGCTCTCCGATGGTCTGGGACTGTTGCGCGCGGGGCTCAAGCCGGTGCCGCAGCGCCAGCCGGAAGTCGGCGTCACCTACGCGCACAAGCTGGACAAGGCCGAGGCCAAGCTCGATTGGGCCGAGCCGGCGGTTGCACTGGCGCGCCGCGTGCGCGCCTTCAATCCCTGGCCGGTGGCCGAGGCCATGTTGGCCGGTGAGCGTGTGCGCATCCACGGCGCTGTTGCCCTTGATGACAATCGAGGCCAAGCACCTGGTGCGGTGATCGGCGCTGCCCGCGAAGGCATCGATATCGCCTGCGGGCAGGGCGCGCTGCGCCTGCGCGTGGTGCAGCGCGAAGGTGGCAAAGCGATCACTGCTGCCGATTATCTGAACGCACGCCGCGATCTGCGGATCGAGGGTTGAGCGAATGACGGCTGCTACTTCCTCGCCGTGGGGTAAATCCGCGGCGGCACAGCCCGGTGTGCAGACCCGTGCGCTGGCGGCCAAGGTACTGGCGGCGGTGATCGGCAAGGGGCGCTCGCTGAAAGCGGAGCTTGGCGCGGCGCTGCCCAAGCTTGACGACAGCCGCGACCGCGCCCTGTTGGAAGCGATATGTTTTGCCGCTCTGCGCCGCCGCGCGGTCTACGAGCAGGCGCTGCGTCAATGGCTGCAGAAGCCATTGGGGGCACGCGACAGTGATCTGCGTGCGCTGCTGATGGCCGGCTTCGCCCAACTGGATGTGTTGCAGCTGCCAGCCCATGCCGCGCTGTCAGCGACGGTGGAAGCGGCGCGCGCGCTCGGCCGCGAGCGGCAGGCTGGCATGGTCAACGCCTTGTTGCGTCGTGCCCAGCGCGAAGGTTTTGCAGAAGCGAATGCCGAAGATGCATGGCCGCAGTGGTTGCTGGTCCAGGTGCGGCGCGACTGGCCGGAGCAGGCCGCGGAAATCATCGCGCAGAGTTTGCAGCCTGCACCGATGTGGCTGCGGGTGAATCGCCAGCAGCATTCGCGCGAGGCGTACCTGGGATTGTTGGCTGAAGCGGGCATCGAAGCGGTCGCGGAGTCCCTGTCTGCCGACGCGGTGCGTCTGCCAGTCGCGATGCCGGTGAGCAGCTTGCCCGGCTTCGCGCAGGGGGCTGTGTCGGTGCAGGATCTATCGGCACAGCAGGTGGCCGATGCGTTGCAGGCACCGCTCGGTGCGCGGGTGCTGGACGCCTGCGCTGCGCCGGGCGGCAAGTCGGCGCATCTGCTGGAACGTGACCCGTCCTTGCAGTTGCTCGCCCTGGACGTCGATGCGCGGCGTCTGCAGCGTATCCGTGAAACCTTTGCGCGTACCGGCGTAGGCGCAGAAGCGCAGGTGTTGGCGGTGGATGCCAGCGATACCGCCGCCTGGTGGGATGGCAAGCCGTTTGACGCGGTGCTGCTGGACGCGCCTTGCTCGGCCACGGGCATCATCCGGCGTCAACCCGATGTGCTGTTGCACCGCCGTGCCGAAGACATCACCGCGTTGGCGGCCTTGCAGGCGCGCTTGCTGGATGCCTTGTGGACGGTGCTGCGCCCGGGAGGCGTCTTGCTGTATTCGACCTGTTCGATTCTGCGACAGGAGAATGGTCGGCAGGTCGCAGCCTTCCTGTCCCGTACCCCCGATGCACGCCTGCAGGCGTTGCCGGAAGCCTTTGGCCATGAAGACGCGGGCAATCGCCAGCGCTTGCCGGGCGAGCAGGATGGGGATGGCTTCTTCTATGCGCGGTTGGTGAAAGCGGCGCAGGACTGAGCGGACGTTCTTCGTTCCTTGGATTACGCTGGCGGCGGGGTTGTCGACTAAATCAGGCGCCTGCCACGCGTTGCTGGCGGGCGCCATTGCAGGCAGGCAGGCCATTGCTGATCGGTTACTATCATGATTCGCTGTTGTATCCAGGATGGCTCCCGGAATAAAGGGGAGCCCGTGTGGATTCTTTTCCAGGATTGCTTCACGCAATGACTCGGCCCTCTGCTGATTTGCCCCTGTATGTCATCAACCTGCCGGCCTCGGCGGATCGTCGTGCCTCGATCCAGCGGCAGGCAGCAGCCTTGGGCATCGAGGTGACGATGTGGGAAGCGGTCAATGGCAGCATTCCGCATCCCTTGTTCACCAAGGTCGATGAGAAGCGGCGTCTGGCCTGCAAGGGCCGCCCTTTCCGTCCTGGCGAAATAGGCTGCTGGGCCAGCCACTATCTGTTGTGGCAGCAGTGCGTGGACAGCGGTCGGCCGATGATCGTGTTTGAAGACGACATCACCATCGATCCGCGCTTCCTGGACGTATTGCGTGACCTGCCGTCATTGCCGGAGTCGGTGGGCTACTTCCGCCTGCATGCAGCAGACCGCCCCAGCTCGGCGTGGGTGAGGTTCGGTGATTTCGTCCTGCACCGCTACTGGCGTAGCCCCTTGTGTGCGTTTGGCTACTATCTGGCGCCAGAGGCGGCGGCGAAATTCCTGCGTCATGCCGAGCACTGGGTGCTGCCGGTAGATGACTATATGGATCTTGCCTGGCTGCACGGGGTGGAATGCCTTGGCCTCAAGCCAGGGGTGGTGCGCAGTGGTGATCTGTTCGCTTCGGTGATCCAGGCCGGGCGCAAGGCCAAGCCCAGCGTTGGGCCGCTGGGTTGGCTGAGCCGTGAGGCTTACCGTGCCGGTTTGAGCCTGCGTTGGTTTGCCTACAACCTCGCCTCGCGGCTGCGCGGGCGCACACCCGCAAGCAACGGTTGATACGTAGACAGGCTGCAATGGCGCCGCTGTTCAGCGGCGGCGTGACTGGCGTCCAGACAGGATGCTGATGGCTCTTTCATAGCGCTTCCACCAGGGGGCATCGCCGCGCAGCGCGATGCTGGCGTAGCGATGTCGCTCTTTGCGACTGGGCTGGGGCTTGGTGCGGTACTCCTGTTTGCCCAGGCTGCAGCAGCCATCGTCCAGGCCACTGCGTGCTGCGTACACACGGACAATGCCGTAGTTGCGCAGCCCGTTGCGGTACAGGCTGGTTGGCTCACGGCGGGTTGCCCACCAGCCATTGCTGCCGTGGGTGCGGTATTCCACGCAGGCGGTGGGCAGGTAGTACTTGCGGGCGCCGAGGATGCTGGCACCGTGCACCACGCAGGCATCAGCGCACAGTTTCCACTGGCGACGGAAGCTGTGCGGCAGGTCGAGAACGTTCTCCGCCCAGGCTCGGCGCAGGCTCAGGGCCGAGGTGGGGGCGCCATACCAGGGCACCAGGAAGTAGGTGCTTATTGCGGTATAGCCCAGGTCGATGGGCTGCTGGCTGTCTTCGTAACGGATGTCCAGGTTGTCGATGCCGAAGGTCTGCAGGTCACTGAAGACGAAGTCGATATCGCGGCGGGCGTCATACACCGCGCCGATCTTTTCCAGGTATTCGGGCTTCCAGCGGTCATCGGCGTCCAGGAAGCAGATCACATCCGCGTTGGCAGCGGCCACGCCGCGTTGAAACGCGGCCAACTGGCCTTCGTTCTCGCCAAACAACAGCGTCACCCGGGCATCGTCGCCGTAGCGCTGGCGCAGCAGTTCCGGTGAGCCGTCGGTTGAGCCGTCGTCCACCACCAGGATCTGTGCGGCCGCGCGGGTCTGGGCCAGCGCGCTATCGATTGTCTCGCAGACGAACTTGGCGTAGTTGTAGTTGGTGATGACGACGGCGAAGGTGGTCACGCCTGATCCTCTGCCAACAGCTTGCGGAAGTAGGCGATGGTTTCCTTCAGGCCGTCTTCCAATGCGACCTTGGGTTCCCAGCCCAGTTTTTCACGGGCCAGGGAGATGTCCGGCTGGCGTTGGCGCGGGTCATCCGAGGGCAATGGGCGATACACCAGGCGAGAGCGACCGCCGACCAGCCGCAGGACCATTTCGGCCAACTCCAGCATGGTGAACTCGCCGGGATTGCCGATGTTGATCGGACCGGTAAAGCCACGCTCGGTGTCCATGGTCCGCAGCATCGCTTCGATCAGATCATCCACATAACAGAAGCTGCGGGTCTGGCTGCCATCACCGAAAATGGTGATGTCTTCGCCGCGCAGGGCCTGCACGATGAAGTTGCTCACCACGCGGCCATCATTGGGATGCATGCGCGGGCCGTAGGTGTTGAAGATGCGCACGACCTTGATGTCCAGCGCGTGCTGGCGGTGGTAGTCGAAGAACAAGGTTTCGGCGCAGCGCTTGCCTTCGTCATAGCAGCTGCGGATCCCGATCGGGTTGACCCGGCCCCAGTAGCCTTCCTGCTGGGGGTGTACTTCCGGGTCGCCATACACCTCGCTGGTGGACGCCTGCAGGATGCGTGCGTTCACGCGCTTGGCCAGGCCCAGCATGTTGATCGCACCATGCACCGAGGTCTTGGTGGTCTGTACCGGATCGTGCTGGTAGTGCACGGGAGAGGCCGGGCAGGCCAGGTTGAAGATGCGTTGCACTTCCACATACAGCGGGAAGGTGACGTCGTGCCGCATCAGTTCGAAATTGGGCAGGTTCAGCAGGTGCGCGATATTGCGCTTGCTACCGGTGAAGTAGTTGTCCACGCACAGGACATCATGCCCTTGCTGGATCAGCCGATCGCATAAATGGGAACCAAGAAACCCCGCACCACCTGTGACCAGGACGCGTTGCATGAAAAACTCTCGTTAGGAAAGGGTAGGCGGGCATGGGCATCTGGGCCCGGCTGGCGAAGCCATTCTGCCACGATCTGTGCCCTTGGTTGGGGTGTGCTGGTGAGAAAAAGGTGCTAGCCGTCGGTGGACATCGTCGCGGGCTTGCCGCGCCCTGGCACCAGGTCCAGTCCCAAGGCGGCGGAGAACGCCGCCGCTCCCCATGCGGCCCACTTGATTACATCGCGCCGACGCAGCAACAGGCTGTATACCATCACTGCCGGCAGCGTGGCGGCCATCAGCTTGGTCAAGTGCACGCGCCCCGCGGCGTTACCCATGTAACGGCGGATTGCGATCTGACGCGAGCGTGCGTAATGGAAGCGCTTGATGAAATCGGTACGCATGCTGGGGGCGGAGGAGGCGCCGCCCTTGTGGAAGGCGCGCGCAGCTGGTTGCAGCAGGCATTGATGGCCGGCCTGGGCCATCCGCAGGCACAGGTCGTCGTCTTCGTAGTAGAGGAAGAAGACTTCGTCAAAGCCGCCGATCTCGCGGAACGCGCTGGTTCGCAGCAGCTGGCAGCAGCCGTGGATCCATTCGGCGGCGGTGACCTCGTCCGGCACCGTGCAGGAGCTGTCCGCGCCGGGTCTGAAGAAGGCCTGGCGATGCGATATCTGGGGAACCGTTTCGCTGCGCCAGTTCTGAGGGCCGATCACGCCGGCCTGGGGGTGCTGCTGCATGCAGTCCAGCAGGCACTGCAGGTCATCCGCAGCGATGAAGCAATCGGGATTGAGCAGCAATGCGAACGGCGTCTGCACCGCCGCCATTGCCTGGTTGTTGGCGGCACCATAACCGGCGTTGCTGCTGCGGCTGATCACGCGCGCGTGCGGGATCTGCAGTGTGATGCGTGCGGCACTGTCATCATTGCTGCCATTGTCGATGATGATGACATGCGGGAACGCAGCCAGCGTGTTGGCCATCGCCTCCACCAGAGTCGAGCTGTTGTAGGTGACGCAGACAATGGTCACCTCATCAAACGACAGGTTGGGCTTCATGACGTGGATTTGCGCTCTCTGGCCAGGCCGTACCAGGGGAAGTTGCCCATCGGGATGCAGGCCATCAACAGGATGAAGACATGGCGATGGGTGAAGTTGCTCCAGAGCCCATTTGCCAGGCCGGCGGCGACATAGATGATCAGGATGCTGACAAAGATACCCTTTTGCGGATCAGGTAGCCTGCTCGCGTGGGCTGCGAAAGCCAGCAGCAAAGCGGCAAAAAGCACCAGCCCCACCACGCCTTCCTCGGCCAGGACCAGCAGTGCTTCCTGGTGGGGGTGGCCGGTGATGAACGGTTCCGAGTCGGGGATGCCGCGCATCTGCTCCAGGTAGAGGGGTTCCCACTGGTTCAGGCCATGCCCGAAAACCGGAGCGTCGGCGATCATCGGCAGGGTTTGCTGCCATAGCCACAGGCGGATCCCGCTGGAAGTGGCTTCCTGGCTGACCAGGTAGCCATCAACTTCTTCGGTGATGGAGTTGAGCATGCGCTCGCGGATGCTGGGTGTCGACCACAGCGCGGAGATGGTGGCAACCGCCAGCACTGTGCTGACGATCAGCGTGCGCCACCCGTTGAGCCGGTGGGAGACCAGGCGGTAGATCCAGTAGCCCAGCAGCGGCAGCAGCACGATGTATGTGGTCCTGCTTTGGATCAGCAGGACCACATTGCACAGCACCACCGCAGCCCCGGCCAGTGCGGCGATGCGCCAGCGCCGATCAGGGCCGTTCAGGCCAATAGCCACCAACATCGACATCAGGATCAGGCTGGCCAGCCCTTGCTGGGTGTATTCCTTGAAGACGGTGTTGCGCATCGAGGGCTGGATTTCAGCCACGGCGCGCTGCGGCACCACGCCAAACTGCATCAGATAGGAGATCACCACTACCAGCCCGGCCGCTGCTGCGAATGCCGCAAGCGCGCGCCAGCGCCAGCGCGAGTCGCGCAGCAGGCTGGCGATCAGTGCCGGGTATATGCAGCCCCACATGGCAGCATCACCAAAGGCCGGGTCGCCGCGACCGATCCATGCGTGCAGCGCACTGGCGAACAGCACGCCGAGCCAGACCAGGAAGCCGATGACCACTGGCTCGCGCAATGCTGCGCGCCATCGTGCCAGCACATCCGCGCCGACGAGGGAGCACAGCAGGCTCAGCCCGATCAGGATGTTGGTGGCGGGCTTGTTGATGGGGGCGGCAAACAGCGTGAGTACCGCACACCACTGCCCAATCGTCAGCAACCGGGCGCGGAACCCGGGCAGCAGCGGGGGGGATTGGACCGAAGACAAATGATTCACGTGAGGATCACACCGGTTGGGCGTGGAGACGCCGCTGGGAAGGTGGCAGTGACAGCCGGGTGGCCACCAGATAACCAGTCTGGATCTCAGTCGGTAGAACGCATGATTCTAGCGGCGTCAACCTGCATCTTCAACGAACAGGAAGGCATGAACAGCTCATCTGCTGGGCCAGGTTCAGAAAGTCCACGTGGCTTATGGATCGGCTGCTGCCGGCGGGTTTACCAGCGGCTGCCCGTTCTGCAGCAACCACAGCATGATGGTCTTCTGGCGCACGTAGTTGGCGCTGACGAAGGCTTCGATCAAGCCCGGCCAACCATCCAGGAAGCCGCGCTTGAGCACGTAGCTGCGGATGAAGCGCCAGCTCGGGGCGATGATCAGCTTGCCCAGGCTGGCGTGCTTGCCCTTGGCGAACTCATGCTCGGCCATCATTCGCGCGTATTTCTGCTTCTTGTCCAGCAGTTGCAGGAAGCTGCGGTAGGGGTGGTGCAGCAGGTCACCCTTGAGCAGGGCGGCCGGGCCGTCCAGGGTGACGGCTTCGTGGATCTCACGATCGCCGCGCCAGCCGCCGTGGCGGCGGTCGAACAGGCGCAGCACCCGGTCCGGATAGGCGGTGCCATGGCGCAGGAAACGGCCGAAGTACTCCGAGCAGCGCGCGAAACGGTAGCCGACGGCGCGCTTGAAGCCGGCGTCACGTTCGGCCTCGATGGCCGCGCGCAGTTCCGGGTTGACCCGCTCATCTGCGTCCAGGCACAACACCCAGTCGTGGCTGGCCTGCTCCACGCAGAACGCCTTCTGGCTGCGGAAGCCGGTGAACGCACGTTGCACCACGCGGGCGCCAGCGGCTTCGGCCACGGCGACGGTGGCGTCGCTGGAGAAGGAGTCGACCACCACGATCTCGTCGCAGAACGCCAGCGAGGCCAGGCAGTCGCCAATGCGGTCGGCTTCGTTGAAGGCGATGATGCAGGCCGACAGGCGCGGGCGCTGGATGGGCAGGGCGGTGCTTGGGCTGGGCATGCGGGGTCTGGCACGGGGGATCGGGCCAAAGCGTAGCAGCGACGGCTTCCACTGGCGATGCGATAATTTCGGCATATCCGGGATATTCAGGAGTTCCCCACCGTGCCACGCCACTATCTGCTGTACGGGTCCGAGCGCTATGCGCTGGCCATCCTCCGCCCGCTGCAGGCGGCGATCCGCGCACGTGGCGATGAGGCGGCATGGTTTTTCGATGGCCCGGGCGCCAGTGACCTGACCGCTGACGAGACCTTGTTGACGGTAGAGCAGGTGCGTGCGTGGAACCCCTGTGCGGTGATCACCTCCTCCAACGCGGTGCCGCACTTCTTCCCCGGGGTGAAGGTCGAGACCTTCCATGGCTTTGACGCCGGCAAGCCGCGCCACATCTATATCCGTGGCTTCTTCGACCTGTATTGCACCACCGGCCCACGCGATACCGCCGCGTTCTCGGAGCTGGCACAAAAGACCGGACATTTTTCGGTGGTGGAAACCGGCTTCCCCAAGATCGATCCGTTCATGAGCCAGCTCAAGGACGAGCCCGATCCCGTGCGCGAGCCGCCGGTGATCCTGTACCACTCCACCTTCTCGCCGTCCTGGAGCGCCGCCGGCATCCTTTACGACGAGATCAAGCGGCTGTCGCAGACTGGCGAATGGCGCTGGATCGTCACTTTCCATCCGAAGATGGACCCGGAAATCACCGCCAAGTACCGCGCGCTGGAAGGCCCGTATCTGCGGTTCGCAGACGACGACAACATCCTGGACCTGTTCCCGCAGGTGGACATGATGTGCTCGGACACGTCCTCGGCACTCAATGAGTTCCTGCTGACCTACAAGCCGGTGGTGACCTTCAAGAACCGCCGCCCGGGACCGCAGCTGCTGGATATCGACGACCCGGCGCAGTTCGAGGGTGCGATCCGTACCGCCTTGTCGCGGCCGCCGGAGTTGATGGACGCGGTGCGCCAGTTTGCCGATCAGCTGCACCCTTACCGCGATGGCCAGTCCAGCGAGCGCATCCTGCAGGCCATCGACGACTTCATCGCCAAGGGCGGGCGCAACCGCAAGCCCAAGCCGCGCAACTGGTGGCGCAAGCTCAAGCTGCGCAAGCGGATTGGTTATTGGGGCCCTGCGCGGGTTTAGTCGGGGAAGCTTTCCCCCTCTCCCGCCCCTTCGGGGCACCCTCTCCCGCAAGGGGAGAGGGGAGAAGCTGCAATTGCTGGCAATGCGTCAACTCGCAGTGGCCTCTCCCTCTCCCCTTGCGGGAGAGGGGGCGCCTCACCAGCTCAACTTGCGCCGCACCATCTCCCGCTCCAGCTGCGCCATCAGCGCACGCGCCTGCGCTTCCTCAAGAAAACGCAGCTGCAAAGCGGGCGAACCACCTGCACCTGCGGTATCCAGCGTCAGTGTCGCGGTACCGAATCGCCGGTCCAGCGGTGAGCGATCCAGCCTCAGGGCCTGCAACTTGTCCAGCTCGGCGACCCGCCACCAGCGGTTCCACCAGCCGCCACGAATGGCCACGCGCTGCGCGTCGATGTTGTAGCCGATGCGGCTTACCTGGCGATGCGCCTTCAGCGCCGACCATGGCAGCCAGAGCAGCGGCAGCAGACCCCATGCACTGCCGGTTTCGGATGCCAGCAGTGCAGACAGCAGACTCATCAACAGCAGCGCCGGCAGGCACAGCCGCCACCAGCCCCGTGTACTTACCGGTAGCCATTGGGTGGGTGGCCACTGCAGCTGCGGCAGCAGGTGCTGCAGCAGGCCGTCGCAAGTGTCCGGCGTTGCAAGTGGTGCCAGTTCCTTCAGTGCGCGCCCGTCCTGTTCCTGTTGCTGGCCGCCACTGGCGATATCCACCCGCAGCTGGCGGCGCTTTAACAACCGATGTAGCGCACCTTCGCGCAGGGTCCAGGCCTGGATGCGACGGCGTGCCACGCTGCTGCGCACGCGGGTGAACAGGCCGCGTTCGACGGTAAGACGGCGGTCGGCCTCGCTCAGGCGGAAACCGTAGTACTGCACGATAGCCAAGCCCACGGATAGCAGCCGCATCAGGACCAGCGCGAAGGCGAGCAGCAGGATGCCGGTGGCGACCATGGTCAGCGTGCCCAGCTGCAGCTGGCTGGCATAGCCGAAGGCGTGGCGGCCCTGTTCTTCGATGAAATCGGAGGTGGTCCGGCGCGGGAACAGTTGGTAGGTCGCACCGATTGCTGCCGCCACAACGACCATTGCGCGGTTGGAAATAAGCCCCTGCCGCACCAGTTCGGACAGCGGCAGGCTCAGCAATACACCATCGGTGGGAGTGTCAGCTTGATCGCCGGTTATCGCTGCTTCGCAGCCGCCCTGGCGGATCAGTCGCTCCAGCTCCAGCGCCTGCGCCAGTTTGAGCACGCGCATTTCCGCTTCGGGCTTGTCGCCACCAGCCGATTCCAGTCGCAGCTCGGCCACGCCGAACATGCGGTGCAACAGGTTCTGGTGCACGACCACGTTGTGGATGCGTGCGAACGGGATCTCGCGACGGGTGCGCTCGAAGATGCCGCTGCGGATGCTCAGCGCATCGTTGCCGATGCGATAGCGGTAACTCAGGTATTGCAGCACCGCGCTGGCGACCAGTGCCACCACGATCGCGCCACTGATCCAGTGGTGGTAAGGCAGGTCGTCATCGCGCCGGCTGCCGAACACCAGCAAGGCAACCAGCGGCAGCAGGAACTGCTGCACCTGCTGCTGCAGGGCGAACAGCCACGACCACGGATGCAGCCGTTGTTCGTCGCTGGGCACGGGGGGCGGGAGTTCGCTCACAGCGCGTCGTCGTGGTCGAGCTGCCGCGCCAGGCGATCACGCAGGCGTTCGGCATCGGCGTGTGCCAGTCCGGCCACGGCGACGGTGTTCATGCGGGTGCCGGCGGTATGCACGATCAGGGTCGCCAGCCCGGCCATGCGTTCCAGCGGTCCGCGGCGCAGGTCCAGGTGCTGCACGCGCGATACCGGCACGTGGCTTTCGCTCTGCCACATATGGCCACGGCGTACACCCAGCGATTGCGCGTCCAGCCGCCAGAAGGTGAGCCGATGCCGGCGCCAGCCGAACCATGCGCCAAGCAGTGCGCCCGCTGCAGCTGCAGCCAGGGGAATCAGCAACCAGCTCGATTGGTCGGTAGCCAACACCAGTACCACACAGGCCGCGCCGAACAGCAGGGCCATGCTCAGTGCCGAACCGGCGGCGGCGAACAGCGCGCCGCGCGGTGGCAGCGGTTGCCATTGGATGTCGTCCGGCAGCGGCGTATCGAAGGCAGGAGGTTCAGTCATGCGCAGACGATATAACGGCAGGGCCGTACAACGGTAGGTGCGATGCCGATGGCTGTTGTAGGAGCGGCGTCAGCCGCGAAGCTGGCGAGGCTGCAGGCCGCCGAAAGGCCTGCATTCGCAGTTTCAAGGA